>DATGZZ010000434.1:0-4191 GCA_035296945.1 Reyranella sp. | reverse complement strand
CGCCGTCCGCTGTTCGCGAGATCGATCATGGACAGCGTATAGGAGTCCGGCACTGCCGGATCGCCGACATTGGCGGCCAGCACCAACTGCCGTCGATGATCGTAGGCCAGGCCGTTGGGCCGCACGCCGACGTCGACCTTGCGCACCGTGGGGTTCGGCCCCGGCGCGAAGATGCCGATCGTGTTGGCCCCGCGGTTTGACGAAAAGATGAGCTCGGCCTCGTCGCTCACCAGCGCGCCGGCGACGCCGGGCAGGCCGGGTACCGAGAAGAGATGGCGGCGGGTGACCGGATCGAAGACGTCGATCGCGTCGTTCGCGGTGTGCGCCACGTAGACATGGCCGCTCGCGGCATGGACGGCGGCGTGGTCGAAGCCGCCCTTGCCTTGATGCGCCGGCAACTCGACGTGGCCGGCAAGACGCAGGGGAGAAGCCGTCATTGTGAACCTCCAAGCTTGCGGCGCATCCTGAGCCAGAAGGCGACGGCGACGATGCTGCCGCCGATGGCAAGGCCCGACGCCGTCACGATGGCGAGACCGATGACACCGCCGCCCATGACCGAGACGACCAGCCAGCCGCCGATGCCCAGCACGGCGGCGCGGCTCACCACGCCCATCAGCGGCCAGAAGGTCTGACCCATGGCCTGGAACGCCGAGGTGAGCGTGTTCATGCCGATGAAGGCGTAGCCCAGCGCCGCGATGCCGAGATAGAGGGCCGCCGGCTCGCTGACTTCCGGCGCGGCAGTGAACAACGCGATCCAGCCCTGCGGCCATACGATCGCCGCGAGGCCGATCAACCCGGTGGCCAGCACCGCCATGCCGGCGGCGATCCAGGTGATGCGCACGGCGCGCGCAAGCTGGCCCGCGCCGACATTGGTACCGACCATCGCTACCAAGGTGGCGCCCAGGCCGAACACGACCGGATACATCAGGTATTCCAGACGCACCGCCGCGCCGACGCCCGCCAGTGCCGCCGCGCCCAGCGAGCCGGCATAGCCCGTCAGGAAAGCGAGGGCGATGTTGTTCAGGATCGGCTGCAGCGACAGCGGCACGCCGGTGCTGAGGATGTCGGCGAACAGCCGGCGCTCCAGCCTCACCCCAAGCGACAGCCGGATCGGTGTCTTGCCGCGCCACAGATAGGCGAACAGGAAAGCCGATGAGGCGGTAAAGGCCGTGACGGTGGCAATACCCGCCCCGGCGATGCCGAACGACGGCACCGGCCCCCAGCCGAACATCAGCAAGGGCACGAGCGCGATATGCAGGACTTCCGCCGCGACATAGACCCAGGCCAGGATGGCCACCTGCCCGGTGGCACGCACCACGCTGGTCAGCGCGCCGAGCAGCCAATAGGCGAAGGCGCCGGCAAAGATCACGTTGGAGTACTCGACCGCCGCGGCCAGGATCTCGCCCTGCCCCGCCATGACGGCGTAGATCGCAGGTCCCGCCAGCAGGAACACCAGGCTGAAGAGTGCCGCGATGACGATGGCGATGATCAGCCCGTGCGTGACCAGCGCCGTGGCATCCTCACGACGGCCAGCGCCGATGGCGCGGGCAAGAGCTGAGGAAAGCGCGCTGCCCATGGTGGCGTTGGCCATCTGCTGCATCAGCATCAGCAGCGGGAAGACCAGCGCCAGCCCGGCCAGCGCCGCAGGGCCAAGGCGGCCGATGAAATGCGCGTCGACGCTGGTGGTGACGGTGATCAGAACGACATTGACGACCAGGTTCGGCGCAGAGAGCCGGAGCAGGGTGGAGACGATCGGCCCTTCGAGCAGCAGGCGCGTGCGCGCTGCCGGAGGTGACGGGCGCGCCGCCTCCGTTGTGATGACAGTCATGGCATCCTCACATCTTGGGGGGCCAGTTGTGGGTCTCGCCGGTCAGGCTGCGGCACCAGGCGTAGAGCGCGTCGTACATGACCATGCCGTGGCGCAGCATCTCGTGGTCGTCCTGGTACAGGTGGCTGAGACCGAGCGAGATCGCGAACAGCCCGGACGATTGCGGGGTGAGATCGAGCCTGGATGTGTCGGCGCCGCGCACGATCTCGGCGAGCTTGTCGAGGCCCGGCGAGTCGAGCTTGTACTCGGCGATGAAGGCGTCGAAGCTGCACTTGTCGCCGACGTGGCTGAACTTCACGCCGGGGATGTCGTAGGGGATCGCGCCAGTCTCCTTGGCCGTGGCCAGCACGCGGTCGGCCGGCACGTAGAGGAACTCCGGCTCCTTCTCGATGAAGCGCTGGATCAGCCAGGGGCAGGCAATGCGATCGATCTTCGGACGCTCGCGGGTGACCCACTTCATGACGGTTCTCCTTCCTTGAGGGGTTCGGTCGGCAGGCCATCGGCCCGCCAGGTACCGATGCCGCCGGCAACCGCGACGGCATCGATGCCGCGCTCGCGCAGCTTGGCCGCGCAATCGCCGCCGATCTCGAAGCCCCAGGCGCAGTAGACGACGGCCTTGGCGCCCTTGGGCAGCGATGCCGCGACGGCATCGACCTGGTTGGGCGGTGCGCGCCGGGCACGCGGCAGGCGGACCGGCACCGATGCGGCATCGTCGGCCAGCCGGGCGTCGATCACGAAGATGTTCGGATCGCTCTCGATGAGGCGGCGCGCGGCAAGCGTGTCGACGGTGTGCGGCCTGGTGGCCGGCGCGCTGCCGGCGAAACGGCTGGCGATGCGTTCCCAGGCGATGTTGGCCATGAAGGCCTCGACATAGGCATCGGCATTGGCGCCGAAATCGAGGGCGTAGGAATGCTCGTACATGTCGAGCGCCAGCACGACCGTGCCGCCCGCCAGGGTATGGGTGTGATCGGCCGCCCAGACGTTGCTGAGCGTGCCGTCACGCGGCGAGCGCGAGAGCAGCACCCAGCCCGAGCCGCCGCGCAGCGCCTTGCCCATGGCGACGAACTCAGCCCGCCACTTGGCGACCGAGCCGAAGTCGCGCGCCATCGCCTCGGCGAGCGCGCCGGTGGGGTCGCCGCCACCGCCCTCACCCATCGCCTCGAAGTAGGCCTCGTGCAGCAGCATCGAATTGGTGGCGATCAGCTCCTCGCGCTTCAGGCCGTTCAGGCGGAAGGGCGGGATGGCGGCCGGATCGGCTGCGGCGAGCTCGGCGCGGATCGCGTTCAGGCGCCGGACGGCACCGCCATAGTTGTTCTCGTAGTGGCTGGCGATGAGCTTGGCCGACAGCCCTTTGAGGCGAGGCGGCTTGAAGGAGATCGGCTTGGCTTGGTAGGGCATGTGGCCTCCGTGATACATCTGTTTCACCGACATCTAACAACCGTATCATAAGAGCGCAAGCAAAAAGATACAGGTGTTGCAAATAATCTTGAACAGAGGTACAGGTACATCATGTCGACACCGAATGGAGGCCCTAAGTGGCTGTTTTTGCTGCATCAGTTGCCGGCCAAGCCCGCCTATGCGCGGGTCAAGGTCTGGCGCCGGCTGCAGTCGCTGGGCGCGGTGACGGTCAAGAACGCGGTCTACGCGCTGCCCGACAACAGCGAGAGCCGCGAGGACTTCGCCTGGCTCGCCAAGGAGATCACCGAAAGCGGCGGCGAGGCGCTGGTCTGCGAAGCCGAGCTGGTCGAGGGCCTGACCGACGAGGCGCTGCGCGCCACGTTCGTGGGCGCGCGCAATGAGGACTACGAGCGCATCGCCACCGAGGCGCGCCTGCTGGCCGAGCGCCTCGACGAGGAGCCGTCGGACGCCGTTGCCGCCGACGTCGCAGCCCAGGCGGTGCGCCTGCGGCGCCAACTCCTCGAGACCAGGGCGATCGATTTCTTCGGCGCCGACGGGCGCGACGTTGCCGACAGGAGCGTCGCCGATCTAGATGCACGACTACAGGAGGGCTCCGTCATGAGCGATCAGGCACCGCTACCGCAGACGCCGGGCGCCGATGCGCTGCGCGGCAAGGTGTGGGTAACGCGCGAGGCGGTGCAGATCGACCGCATCGCCTCGGCCTGGCTGGTCCGCCGCTTCATCGATCCCGGTGCGCGCTTCAAGTTCGTGCCCGGCCGCGCCTACCTGCCGCGCGCGGGCGAAGTGCGCTTCGACATGTTCGAGGGCGAGTACACCCACGAGGGCGACCGCTGCACCTTCGAGGTGCTGGTGCAGCGCGCCGGCCTGCACGACGACGCGCTCGCCGCCATCGGCGAGATCATCCACGACATCGACCTCAAGGACGGCAAGTACGGCCGCGAGGA
>DATGZZ010000433.1:0-4294 GCA_035296945.1 Reyranella sp. | reverse complement strand
ACGGTCGTAGCGTTACCTCAGGACGCGGTGGCGAGAGCCTGATGGAGCGACACACTCTTCTGCCCGTGCTCGCCATCCTTGCGGTCGCACTTGGGGGCTGTACGGTCGGGCCGGATTTCCTGAAGCCCGATCCGCCAAAGGTCGGAGCCTACCTGCCCGACCAGAAGACTGACCTGGTCGATGCCGGCATTCCCGGCGGCGAGGCGCAGCGCATCGTGCAAGACCTCGACATTCCGGGACAATGGTGGGGCGTCTTCCAGTCGCCGCAGCTCAATAGCCTGATCGAGGGCGCGCTCGTTGCCAACCCGGACATCAAGGCGGCCGCAGCCTCGCTCCGGATTGCCCAGCTGAACGCCAGGGCACAGCGTGCCACGCTCTTCCCGACCATCGGCTTGAGCCTGGGCGGCTCACAGAACCAGGTCGCGCCAATCCTGCAATCGGTGCCGGCCAACCAAAACTCGATCTTCGGCCTGTTCACGGCGGGCCTCACCATCACCTATGCCCTGGATATCTGGGGCGGCAACCGCCGCCAGATCGAATCGCTCGATGCTTTGGCCGAGCAGCAGTGCTTCCAGCTCGAAGGCGCGTACCTGTCGCTCGCCTCCAACGTCGTCGCCGCGGCTATTCTCGAAGCCTCGCTGCGCGCCCAAATCGAGGCCACCCGTCGCATCATCGCCGCCCAGCGCGAGACGCTCGTCATCCTGCTGGGTCAATCGGGCATTGGCGCGATCCCCGGCGCCGACGTCGCCACGCAACAGGCTGCACTCGCCCAAGCCGAGACCATCCTGCCACCGCTCGAGAAGGCGCTGGCCCAACAGCGTAATCTGCTCGCCAATCTCACAGGGCGCCTCACCAGCAATCCGGCGGCTGAGCGCTTCACCTTGTCAGATCTCAAGCTACCAGCCGAGTTGCCGGTCAGCCTGCCGTCCCGGATGGTCGAGCAGCGGCCGGACGTGAGGGCCGCGGAAGCCAATCTGCATTCGGCCAGCGCCTTGGTCGGCGTCGCCATTGCCAACCAGTTGCCGCAGATCACGCTCAGCGCCGGCATCAGCACGACGGCACTGACGACCGACACGTTGTTCGGACCGGACCAGACCAGCTCCAACGTGGCCGCCAGCCTGCTGCAAACCATCCTCGACGGCGGCGCGCTTGCCACCAAGAAGAAGGCGGCGCAGGCCGGCCTGGAGCAGGCCGACGCGCAGTATCGCGCGACGGTGCTCGCCGCCTTCCGCAATGTCGCCGACACGCTGAACGCGCTGGAGTACGATGCGCTGACGCTCAAGGCCACCGTCGAGGCCGAACGTGCGGCCGCCGCCAGCCTTGCCATCGCCCGCCGCCGGCTGGAGCTTGGCGACACGACTTACGTGTTTGTCCTGATCGCCGAGCTTGCCTATCAGCAGGCGCTGCTCGCCCGCATCCAGGCGCAGGCCGCGCGATTGACCAACACGGCGGCGCTGTTCCAGGCGCTGGGCGGTGGCTGGTGGAACCGGTCGGACGGACCGGCCATGGCGCCGCAGCGCTGCAAGCCGCGGGCGTCGCCGCCCCTGGCCGCGCGCTGATTCAACCCTTGTTCGGCACCAGCACGATGGCCCGGCCACCGGAGTTCATGCGGCCGGCCCAGTCGGCGGCCTGCGCGCCGCCGCCGAAGAAGACGTCGCCGCGGGCCGGTCCCTGGATCGCCGTGCCGGCATCCTGGGCAATGGTCAGCCGGCGATAGGGCTCGGTGGCGCCGGGCTTGCGCGCCACCGGCCGCACGGTGTCGATCCAGACCGGCGTGCCGTAGGGCGTGAAGGCGGTGTCGATGGCCAGGCTGCGCTGGGGCGTGAGCTGAACGCCCTCGGCGCCGACGGCGCCCTGGCTGCGCGTGTCCTTGAAGAAGATGTAGCGCTCGTTCTTGCGCATCACATCGCGCGCCTGCGCCGGATTGCGCTTCAGCCAGTCGCGGATGGCGGGCCAGGTCGCCTGCTCCTTCGTCTGAAACACGCCCATCTCGATCAGCACGTTGCCGATCGTCGTGTAAGGCCGGTTGTTGGAGCCATCGAAGCCGAGGTTCATGCTGCCGCCCTCGGCGAGCTGAATGCGGCCGCTGCCCTGCACCTGGACTTCGAACAGCGCCACCGGATCCTGCACGTAGGCGACCTCCAGGCCCTTGCCCTTGAGGACGCCCTGCTCGATCTCGGCGCGCGTGTAGTAGGGCTTGTCGGTGAGATCGGTCGGCCGGCGATAGACCGGCACCGTGAACAGCCGCGACGGCGCCTTGCTGCCGCGCATGTCGGGCTCGAAGTAGCCGGTGAATCGGCCCGGCACCTGGACGACCAGCGGCCGGAAGTTGTCCTCGAAGAAGGCACGCGCGGCGCGATCGTCGCCCGCCTTCACGGCGCTGGCCGAATCGCAGACCTTCTTCCACTCAGCCGGCGTGATCGTCTTGAAGCCGCCGTCGGTGGCGATCTTGGTGTCCGGACCGGCCGTCAGCTTGGGGCAGGAGCGGCGGAACGAGACCAACGCCTCGGCATGCTTGTCGTCGGCCCAGCCGGCGATCTCATTGAAGGAAATCGGCGCCATCGCGACACGCTGCTCGTTCGCCGGGCTCGTGCCGTCGGCACAAGCAGCCAGCAGACCGGCCGCGGCAAGCCACGCCGCGACGCCGGACAGGACGGTCCAGCGCATAATCGAAAGAGCCTCCCTCAGCCTTCGCTTTCTGTCTTAACCAGCAGCCAGTTTGGATCGCTGGACTTGGTGTCGCGACGGAACGTCCAGAGATCGATCACCTTCTGCACCTCGTTGGGATTGCCGTCGATGATCTGGCCGTCGGCATTGCGCAGCACGTTGATCTGCTCGCTGACGAAGCGGACGGTGACGCTGGCGTTGGTGCCTTGCAGCTCGGCGGCGGCGACGTCGGAGGCCTCGAAGCCGATCAGCGTCGTCTCGGCCTTCTCCTTGCGTTCGACGCGGCCGCGGATCGCGGCTTCGAAGCTCGAGAAGGTCGGCCCGTCGAGCAGCGCCCGCAGGGCCGCGATGTCGCCCTTGGCGAAGGCCTCGACGATGGCGGTGAAGGCAGCGCGCGCGCCGCCTGTGAAGCCGATGGGCTCGAAGCTGGGATCGGCCGCGCGAACGGCGGCGACGCCCGCGGTGGCGGTGGGCATTACCGTGGCGCGGATGCCGCCCGGACCGCTGGTGGCGCTCGACTGCCGCGGCGCCGGCGCATTGGCCGTCGGCAGCGGCACGACGTTGTCGTTGCCCTGGTTGGCTGGCGCATCGCCGACGCGCGGCGTGGCGGTCGGCGGGGTCGGTGGCGTGAACGGATCGCGCGCCGGCGGACGCTCATTGCCCGTGCGCTTGCCCAGCACGGAGCGCAGCCGCAAGATCAAGAAGACTGCGACCAGCCCGATGAGGATGATGTCGTAGTTGTTGCCCACGATGGCGCTCCGCCAACCCGTTCTTGAAGCGTTGCAAATTACATAGGCCCCGAATGGGGAAAGGGCAAGGCAACGCGGACCAAAGCCGCCATCACTTTGCCAAGACCACGATATCGACCGGTTCGCCAACGCCCGCCACCGGCCGGCCGGCTCGGTGCTCGCGTGGCAAAGGTGCGACATAGCCCTGCTGCTCGGCCAATTGGTAGGTCCGGGCATCGGCCAGACCCCGTGTTTTCTCGTCTTTATTATGCTTTTCGAGCTTGGCGGCGAAATTTACAGCGTCGCCGATCACGGTGAATTCCAGCCGTTCGCCGTCGCCCACCGCGCCGAAAACGACGCGACCGGACGCCACAGCCAGTCCGACCGAGAGCGGTGGCCGCCCGGCCGCCCGGCGCTCGGCGGCCCAGCGGTCGGCGGCGTCGAGCACGGCATCGGCGGCGCGCAAGGCGTCGGCTGCGGCGGTGGTCGAGGCCACCACCGCGCCGAACGACGCTAAGATGCCGTCGCCCAGGAACTTGTCGATGCTGCCGCCGTTGCTGACGATCAAGGGGCAGACCCGTCCCTGGTAGTCCTGCAGGAGCTTCATGACGTCGTCGGGCTGCAGCTCGACCGACAGTCGCGTGAAGCCGCGCAAATCGACGGTCAGGATGGCGACGTCGCGCAGCTCGCCCTCGCCCGCCTTGATCGACATGGCGGCGCTGCGGATGCGGTCGGCGACACCGGGATCGAAGAAGCGCGCCAGGTCGCGCGCCGCTGCACCTTCGCTGACGGACCGCACCAGCAAGTGACGGGCGCGCGAGATGGCGATCGCCAGCACCGCCGTGGTCAGCAGGATGGCTAAAAGCTTTTCGACCTCGGCCTGGATCAGGAAGGCGTTC
>DATGZZ010000432.1:0-16427 GCA_035296945.1 Reyranella sp. | reverse complement strand
AATCGGTCTCTGATAAGGAGATTCGTGACAAAAATGCAACAGCGGGGGCGGGGGATGCGCAGCTTTGTGTTGAGTCTTGCCGTCGGGCTGACTGTCGCCGGCCCGAGCTTCGCCCAATCCAACACGACCGGTACGGCTACTCCTCAGGTCATCCGCGGGTCGAGCGCCAACCCGGCCGTCAAGAAGACCGCTGCGGCCGCCAACCAGCCCAACGTCGTTCGGCCCCCGACGCGTCAGGAACAGCAGCAACAACGCACGACCAAGCCCGAGAACCTGCGCGGCTCGCGCTATGGCGGTTTTGCGCCCGCACCATCCGGCCCGCCGCCGGTGCTCGACACCACGAGCCCGCGCACGCTCAACCTGGTCAACTTCAACACCCAGGAAGTGCTCACCGTTACCTACTGGTCGAAAGGCGCCTATCACCGCAAGGCGCTCGATCAGCTCAACAACTTCCTGCGCGACACGCGGGACAATGCGCAGACGGAAATGGATCCGCTGCTGTTCGACGTGCTGTGGCACACCGCGCAGATCGTGGGCTACGGCGGCTCGATCGAGGTGCTGTCCGCTTACCGCTCGCCCTCGTCCAACGCCTGGCTCGCCAGCGTCAGCCGCGGCGTGGCGCGCGACAGCCAGCACATGAACGGCAACGCCATGGACGTCCGCTTCCCGGGCATGTCGGTGTTCCAGATCCGCCAGGCCGCCTACTCGCTCAACATGGGCGGCGTCGGCTTCTATCCGCGCTCGGGCTTCGTCCACCTCGACACCGGCCCCGTCCGCTACTGGTAAGGCGATGCCTCGCATTGACATCGTCGAAGGCGACATCACGCGCCTCGACGTCGATGCCATCGTCAACGCAGCGAACGAGAGCCTTTTGGGCGGCGGTGGCGTCGACGGCGCCATCCATCGCGCCGCCGGGCCCGAGCTTCTGGCCGAATGCCGCACGCTGGGCGGCTGTCCGACCGGTGAGGCCAGGATCACCAAGGGTTATCGGCTGAAGGCGCGCCACGTGATCCATACCGTCGGGCCGGTCTGGCGCGGCGGCACCGCGGGCGAGCCCGAGCTTTTAGCGCGCTGCTATCGCAACAGCTTGGCGCTGGCCGAGCAGCGTGGCCTCAAGAGCATCGCCTTTCCGGCGATCTCAACCGGCGTCTACGGCTATCCCAAGGAGCCTGCCACCAAGATCGCCGTGCGCGAGATCAAGGCGCACAAGGGCGGCGTCGAACGTGTCGTCTTCTGCTGCTTCGGCGCCGACATGGCGGCCCTGTACAAGGAAATCATCGGGGCGCGGACCTCCAGGTCCGCATCATGAGGATGAGCGGACCTGGAGGTCCGCGCTCCGCTTGAGTCATTGCCCGAACCGATTCGCGTTCTTCAGATACTCCAGCTCTTCGTCCGTGCAGACCCGCCCCAACACGTCGTTGCGATGCGGGAAGCGGCCGAAGCGGACGATGATGTCGCGGTGCTCGACGGCGTACTTCGTCATCTCGGCGTCGTTGAAGGGCGCGAACAGCGCACAGCCCATCTCCTGATCCTCCAATGATTCGCTGTGCTGGAACGGCATGTAGAAGAACGCCCGCATGGTGGGATTGAAGGCAGCCGGATAGAACCGCGCCAGCGCCAGCCGCGCCGTCTCCATCGCCTTGCCGTCCCCGGCGAAGGCGTGCGCCGAGCGACGATGCATGTTGCGCGGGAACTGGTCGCACAGAAGGATCAGCGCCAGCGCCCCGTCGGGCGACTGCCGCCAGTGATCCAGGCCGCCCTCGATCGCCTGTTCGAAGGCAGGCGAAAACCGCGCGCGGATCTCGGCGTCGAACTCGGGCGGACCGGCCCACCAGATGTCGCGCGGCCTGCCATGCTCGGGATGGTCGAGCGGCAGGAACCAGAAATCGAGGACATCGCGGATGGATGGAGGGGAGGTCATGATTTGACCGTAGCATGGCTTTTGTCGCCGGCGATCAAGCGAGCCGGCGTTGACTGAAGGTAACAGATACGTTACTTACTCCTGCTTGATCGAACTCCGCGACTATCTCGATTCTGCCGGTCGCCGCCCATTGCGGCGATGGCTCGACGAGCTGGATGCGGTGACGCGTGCGCGAGTGACGAAGGCTCTGGTCCAACTCTCTCTCGGCAATCTGTCCGACGTGAAGAGCGTCGGCGGCGGTGTTCTGGAAAGAAGGCTCGATTTCGGGCCTGGTTACCGGCTTTATTTCGGTCGTGACGGCGATGCTCTGATCATTCTGCTGGCCGGCGGCAGCAAGGCTCGCCAGCAGCGCGACATTGCAACGGCGCAAGCCTATTGGTCCGACTACAAGAGACGCAAACGAGGTACAGGATGATCCGCAACCGTAAGACAAAGCCGCCGCCGCTTACCGGCAGCGTGCGGGAGCTGATCGATGACTACATCGTGTCCGATCCGGCATTCCGTGAGGCACTCATCAAGGAAGCGATAGAGACCATGCTGGCCGGCGATGTCGAGACCGGCAAAACCATCCTGCGCGATTACATCAAGGCGACCGAAGGCTTCGAGAAATTGGGCCGAGCGCTGGGTACACCGCCCAAAAGCCTGATCCGCATGTTTGGACCCCGCGGCAATCCGCAGGCTCGCAACTTGTTCGGTGTCATCGGCTATCTGCAGAAGCGCGATGGGCTCAGTCTTCGGGTCTCGAGCATTCGAAAGAAACGGTCGATGCGGCGGGCGGCCTGAGGAGGAAGTCGCTTGGGCAAGGTCAAGAATATCCTGTTCATCATGTGCGACCAGCTGCGCGCCGACTACCTGTCGTGCGCCGGCCATCCGCATCTCAAGACGCCCGCCATCGATTCGCTGGCGGCCAGGGGCGTGCTGTTCCCGCGCGCCTATGTGCAGTCGGGTGTCTGCGGCCCCTCGCGCATGAGCTACTACACCGGCCGCTACGTGTTCTCGCACGGCGCCACCTGGAACCGCGTGCCGCTGTCCCTGCGCGAGAAGACCATCGGCGACTACCTGCGGCCGGCCGGCATCCGCGTGGCGCTGGCGGGCAAGACTCACGTGCTGCCCGACCTCGACGGGCTGGAGCGCTACGGCATCGAAGGCGGCTCGGCGATCGCGGCGCTCATGCGCGCCGGCCGCTTCGAAGAGCTCGACCGCTATGACGGCCATTCGCCGCCGGGCGAGGAGAGCGGCTATGCCGACTATTTGCGCAAGCAGGGCTACAATTCCGACGATCCGTGGAGCGACTACGTGATCTCGGCCGACGGTCCCGACGGTCCAGTGTCGGGCTGGCAGATGCGCAACGTGCACCTGCCGGCGCGCGTCGCCGAGGAGCACTCCGAGACGGCCTACATGACGCGCGAGGCCATGCGCTTCGTCGAGGACATGGGCGACAAGCCGTGGTTCCTCCATCTCAGCTACGTCAAGCCGCACTGGCCCTACATGGTGCCCGCGCCCTATCACAAGATGTACGGTGCCCAGGATTGCCTGCCGCTCAATCGCGACGAGCGCGAATTGGTCGACCAGCATCCCGTGCTCGCGGCCTATCGCCAGCACGAGGAATCGCGGTCCTTTTCGCGCCCCGACGCGCCGGACATCGTGCGGCCAGCCTACATGGGCCTGATCAAGCAGATCGACGATTGGCTCGGCCGCCTGTTCGACCATCTCAAGAAGCTCGGCCGCTTCGACGATACGCTGATCCTGTTCACCGCCGACCATGGTGACTTTCTGGGCGATCATTGGCTGGGCGAAAAAGAGATGTTCTATGAAGAGGCACAGCGCGTGCCCTTCATCGTCTACGATCCCGATCCCGCGGCCGACGCCACGCGCGGCACGGTCGACGAGCGCTTCGTCGAAGCAGTCGATGTCGTGCCGACCTGTCTCGCGGCGCTGGAGCAGCCCGCCAACGATCACCTCGTCGAAGGCCGTTCGCTGCTGCCGCTGCTGCGCGGCGGCAACGTCGAGCCCTGGCGCGACGCGGTGTTCTCCGAGCTCGACTATTCCTTCCGCGAGGCGCGCAAGATCCTCAAGCGCGGCCCGCGCGACTGCCGCGCCATCATGGTGCGCACCGACCGCTGGAAATACGTCTGGTGGCAGGATTTTAGGCCGATGCTGTTCGACCTCGCCAACGATCCCAAGGAGCTGCGCGACCTCGGCGCCGACAGTGCCCACGCCCCCATCCGCCGCGAGATGGAGGACCGGATGGCCGCCTGGCTGAAGGCCCGCAAGACGCGCGTCACGGTCGACGACGCCTACGTCGAAGCGCGCACGGCCACGCACAAGAAGCACGGCATCTTCTTCGGCGTGTGGTGAACCGCGCCCTCGGCGCGCCTGCCTGCCTTACGAAAGTCACAGCAATCGCGGGTTGAGGCCGCTTGACTCGGTCGGTCGACCGAATTACACGATCCAATATTCGGTCGGTCGACCGAATTAGACCTTGAACCCGGGAGGCCCCCATGGGTGGTATCGCTTCGGTTCTGTACGGCGCGGCTGTCTATTCGTTGTTCTTCGTGACCTTCCTCTATGCCATGGCATTCGTGGGCAACCTGCCGGTGCCCAAGACCATCGACAGCGGCGCCGAAGGCCCGCTGATCCCCGCATTGGTGATCAACACCCTGCTGCTCGGCCTGTTCGCCATCCAGCACAGCGTGATGGCGCGGCCGGCCTTCAAGCGCTGGTGGACGCGCTTCGTGCCGCACGCCGTCGAACGCACGACCTACGTGCTGCTGGCGAGCCTGGCCCTGGTCCTGCTGTTCTGGCTGTGGCGGCCGATCCTGGCGCCGGTCTGGACGGTCACCAATCCCACGGCCGTGCTCGCCCTGCAGGCGGTGTCCTGGCTGGGCTGGTTCCTGGTGCTTTTGAGCACCTTCCTGATCAACCACTTCGAGCTGTTCGGCCTGCGCCAGGTCTGGGCGCGGCTGCGTGGCCGCACCCTGCCCGAGCCGAAATTCCGTACGCCCTTCATCTACAAGCGCGTGCGCCATCCGATCTACCTCGGCTTCCTGCTCGCCTTCTGGGCGACGCCGGTCATGACCGCCGGCCACTTGCTGTTCGCGGTGGCGACCAGCGGCTATATCCTGATCGGCATCTGGCTCGAGGAGCGCGACCTCGTCGACCTGTTCGGCGATCAGTACCGGCGCTATCGCGAGCAGGTGTCGATGCTGATCCCGCTGCCGGGCCGCAAGGCCAAGCCGGAGCCGGAGATCAAGCATCCAAGGCCGGCCGAGTAGGCATCGATCGTCGATCGTTGGGAGATCTGGAATGGCGCGCGCTCTGGCGAAGAAGGTGGAGACCAGCACCACGCTCTTGGAAGCGGCCAAGAAGGTGGTGCGCCAGAACGGCCATTCCGGCCTCTCGACACGCGACGTGGCGACGGCGGCCGGCGTGCCGCTCAGCCAAATCCACTACCACTTCGGCTCCAAGCAGGGGCTGATGCTGGCGTTGTTCGACTATCTCAACGCCCAGCTGCTCGATCGCCAGAACGCCATGTTCCACGACACGACGCTGTCGCTGTCGCAACGCTGGGACCGCGCCTGCGACTATCTCGACGAGGACATCGCCTCGGGCTACGTGCGCGTCCTGCAGGAGCTCATCGCCGCGAGCTGGTCCGACCCCGAAGTCGCGAAGGTCGTGCGCGCCGGCCTCATGGGCTGGTTCGACCTGATCGCCGATGTCGCCCGTCAGGCGGAGAAGGAGCTGGGCGGCCTGGGGCCGTTCTCCGCCACGGAAGTCGCGGCGCTGATCAGCAGCGCCTTCATCGGCGGAGAAAGCCTCTATCTGCTGGGCGCCGAGAAGAAAGGCGCGCCGGTGCGCCACTCGCTGCGGCGCGTCGGCGACGTCATTCGTATGGCCGAGAGCAAGTCAGCCAAGAGGTGATCCATGCGCGCCAAGCTGCCGGAGACCGAAGGGTTCGCCGAGCGCAACGGCAACCGCATCCATTACGAGGTCTACGGTCAGGGCCCGCAGACCATGGTGTTCCTGCCGCCCTGGAGCATCGTCCATTCGCGCATCTATAAGGCGCAGATCCCGTATTTCAGCGAACGCTTCCGCTGCATCGCCTATGACGCGCTGGGTAACGGCCAGAGCGACCGGCCGGACGACACGACAGCCTATTCGCTCGACAATTGCGTGGCCGACGCGCTCGCGGTCATGGATGCGACCGAGGCGGGCGAGGCCATCCTGGTCGGCCTGTCGTTCGGCGGCCTGCTCGCCTGCTGCATCGCGGCCTATCATCCCGAGCGTGCCAAGGCCGCGATCCTGGCGGGCGTGGCGGGAGTCGTGGGACCCACCCACAGCCACATGTCGCCGAAACACTTCCTGACGCCGCGCGAGAGCTTCGAGGGCTGGGACAAGTACAACCGCGCCTATTGGCTCGCCGACTATCCCGACTTCGCCCGGCACTTCATCTCGCACATCTTCCCCGAGCCGCATTCGACCAAGCAGATCGAAGACGGCATCAGCTGGGCCAACGAGACCACCGGCCCGGTGATCGTGAAGACCGTCGAGGCGCGGGGCATCGTGCCCGCCTTCGACGTCACCGAGGCGATGTACCGCCGCATTCGCTGCCCCGTGCTGGCAATCCACGGCGACGACGACCAGATCCAGCCCCATGGCCGCGGCCAGCTCATCGCCGAGCTGGCCGGCGGCGAGCTCCTGACCATCGCGGGCGGCGGCCACAATCCGCTTGGCCGCTATCCGGCCAAGTGCAATGCCGCGATCAACGACTTCGTGGAGCGCCGGCTGGGCATTGCCGCGCCCAGGCCGGTGCCGCGCCGCGCCGCAAGACAGAAGCGCGCGCTCTATCTCTCGTCGCCCATTGGCCTCGGCCACGGCCGACGCGACATCGCCATCGCGCAGGAATTGCGCAAGCTCCAGCCCGGCCTGGAAGTCGACTGGCTGGCGCAGGACCCGGTGACGCGCCTGCTGATGGCCAACGGTGAGACCATCCATCCGCTGAGCGCGCGGCTTGCCAGCGAATCGCGCCACATCGAGGAGGAGTCGGGCGAGCACGACCTCAACGCCTTCCAGGCGATCCGCCGCATGGACGAGGTGCTGATCAAGAACTTCATGATCTTCCAGGATGCCGTCGACTCCGGTGATTACGAGCTGGTCATCGCCGACGAAGCCTGGGACATCGACCACTACTGGCATGAGCATCCCGAGCTCAAGAAGGCGAGCCTCGCCTGGTTCACCGACTTCGTGGGCTTCGTGCCCATGCCCGCGGGCGGCGAGCGCGAGGCCTTCCTGACGGCCGACTACAATGCCGAGATGATCGGGCATATCGAGCGCCATCCCGGCGTGCGCGATCGCGCGATCTTCGTCGGCCGGCCCGAGGACATCGTGCCGCTGGGCTTCGGCCGGGACCTGCCGGAGATGCGCGACTGGATCCCGCGCCACTTCGACTTCTCGGGGTATGTGCTGGGCCGGCATCCCAAGGATTTCGGACCGCGCGCCGAGCAGCGTCAGCGGCTTGGCTACAAGCCTGACGAACGCGTCTGCATCGTCACCGTCGGCGGCTCAAGCGTGGGCACCCATCTCATCCGGCGCATCCTGCAGGCTTGGCCGGAAGTCCATGCCCGAATGCCGGACCTGCGCATGGTGCTGGTCGCTGGCCCGCGCATCGATCCTGCCTCGCTCGGCGTGCCGGCCGGTGTGGAGGCGCATGCCTTCGTGCCCGACCTCGACCGCCATCTCGCCGCCTGCGATCTCGCCCTGGTGCAGGGCGGGCTCACGACCTGCATGGAGCTCACGGCGGCCGGCACGCCGTTCCTCTATTTCCCGCTAAAGAACCACTTCGAGCAGAACATCCATGTCGCCCATCGCCTGGAGCGCTACGCCGCCGGGCGGCGCATGGAGTTCGCCACGGCGACACCGGCGGCGATCGCCGACGCCATGATCGCCGAGCTGGCGCGGGCGACGGCCTACAAGCCGGTCGAAGCCGATGGCGCGGCGCGCGCCGCCAGGATGCTGGCCGAGCTTCTTTGACTTCTTCCTTCCCATCGCCTTCGCGATGGGGAGGAACTTGAATTACCAGGAGATGCGCAGGCCGAGATTGAGCGTGTGGTTGCTCGTGCCCGTGCTGATCTCGCCGTCGTAGCGCAGGTAGAGTCGCGTTGCTTCGGCGATGTTGGTGCCGGCGGAGAAGCCGATCACCGCGGCGTCGCGCTGGGGCGTCGCGCCATAGACGGTGAAGGCGTTGGACGGCGCTCCGGCGAAGGCCGCCGTGATCGGCCGGCCGGTGTCGGCATACTCGTGCAGCCAGCCGAGCCGCAGGTCGAGCGCGAGGCTGCGGTCGCTGCCCAGCGGGATGGCGCCGGCGAGGTCGGCGCCGAACACCGTGCGCAGCGAGTTGGTCGTCTGCTGCGCCACGTTGAGGCTCAAGGAACTGGCGCCCCATTCTGAGAAGGCGTTCTGCGTCACCGTCGAGCCTTGCAGGCGGGCGAACGGCGTGATGCTGGCCGCGGCCGGCGTGTAGAGGCCGATGCGGTAGCCGGTCTCGATCTGTCCCAGGAACTGGTTGGCGCCGGCGCTGCCGTTGGCGGTGCGCTGCAGGCCGGGGAACTGGATCTGCCGCTGCATCTGGTTGCCTGAGTACGCGTAGCCCGCCAAGGCATCGGCGTAGAAACCGCCTTGGATGAACGAACCGTAGCCGATGACGCTCACCGTATCGGTCCAGCCGCGGCCCATGAAGCTGTCGACCCACTGGTTGCCCGCGGCATAGCCCGCACTGAGGCCGACCAGGAAGCGCGGATCGAGGCGATAGTCGATGCCGGCCGCCGCGCCGCCGAAATTGTAGGTGAGAGTGGAGCTGTTGCCGTTACCGTTCACCGAACCCAGCCCGCCGATCGCACTTCCCCAGACGCTCCACGGGCTCGTGCCGTCGCACGCCTCGATCTCGCAGGCCTGCGCCAGCGCCTGACGCTGACCGCCGCCCGCGCCGCCGCGGGCCAACGCCATCTGCTGGCCGACGGTGTTCATGAACAGCGCCGCTCCCTGGACGTTGGCCGTGCCGAAGTCGGCATATTGCTGGCCGCTGATGGCGTTCAAAGCGGCGGGGCCCTGCTGCGGGTTGAGCGCGTTTAGTGCGTTCAGAACGTTGCCGAAGTCCCCTGTCGCCTGGGCACCGGCCTGATCGAGGGCGGTGCCGACGGCGTACTGGTTGGCTGTCTGCGCGCCGGAGGCGAAGGACTGGAACAGCGTGAGGTAGACGTTGCTGGCATCGTAGCTGAGCTGCGGCCTCATGAAGGCAAAGTTGCTGGTCGCGCCCGAGTAGGCGCCGCTCACACCGCCCGTGGCATTGAGGATCGTGTAGGTGGCGTTGCGCGTGACGGTCTGGGCCAGCACCTGGACGGTGCCGCCGTTCAGGCTCGCGCTGCCGGTGACGTTGATGCGGTCGCTCTGGCCCGCGGCGTTCGTCTCGACCTGGTAGATGCCGCCGTTCTGGGTGAAGTTGCCGTTGACGTTCAGTGTGCCGATCGAGTTGCCGGGGGCGATCGTGCCGCCGTTGCCGACCAGCGCCCCGACGCTACCCGTGCCGCCCAACGTGCCGCCGCTGTTCACGGTCACGCCGCCGGCGAGGCTGCCGTTGACCACCAGCGTGCCGGCATTGACGGTTGTCGGCCCGGTATAGGTGTTGACGCCGGCAAGGGTCAACGTGCCCGTGCCGACCTTGACCAGGGAACCGCCGCTGCCGCCCTGCCGGCCACCATCGACGATGGTGCCGGTCAGCGTCGTCGAGAGGTCGTTGGCGCCGACGGTGAGCTGCCGGCTGCCGAGCCGGACGGTGCCGGCGCCCTCGATCGAGCCGGCCGTGGTGCCGGACGAGGTCAGCGGCGATATGTCGAAGGCGCCGCCGGCATTGACGATGAACCTTGCCTGTCCGCCGCTGCCGTTTTGCTCGATGAAGGCGGTCGATCCTGAATTGACGGTGATGGTGGCGTTGGCCGCCGTGCTGTTGCCGAAGAAATGCGTGGTCCCACCGTTGAGCGTGATGACGAGGTTGCCGGCCGAGCTCGACGACAGGAAGGCGAGATGGCTGTCGTCGCCGTTGACGGTGGCGGTTCCCACGATCGAGCCCGACGGCCCGCCTTCGGCGCCTATATGCAGGATGCCGTTATTGACGATGGTGCCACCGGTGTAGGTGTTGGCGCCGAGCAGGAAGAGCGCGCCGCCGCCGGTCTTGGTGAGGCTGCCGGCGCCGCTGACGCCTCCCGACAGCCTGAGGATGTGGGAGTTGGTGTCGATCGTGCCGCCGCCGGCGTTGAGCGTCACCGCCCGGGCGCTGGCGAAGGTGTCGCGCAGTTGCAGCGTACCACCGCCAAAGGCGAGGCCGCCGCCGGCGGCGCCCAGGTTGCCGTCCGAGGCCACGGCAAGCGTGCCGCCGTTGATGGTGGTGCCGCCGGCATAAGTGTTGACGGCCGCCAGGGTGAGGGTTCCGCCGCCGGCCTTGGTGATGCCGCCCGCGCCCGACAGCGCTCCCGAGAAGCTGACATTGTTGCCGCCGGTGTCGAAGGTGGCGCCGCCGGCACCGATGGCGATCCGGGTCGACAGGTCGGTGGTGTTGCCGCTGGCCCATTGCAGTCCGCCGCCGTTCAGCGTGACCGTGCCGGTGCCGAGGTTGGCCGCCGTCGAGAAATTGACCAGGCCGCCGGCCACTGTCGTGCCACCACTGTAGCTGTTGTTGCCGGTGAGGGTCAGGGTGCCGGAGCCCGCCTTGCTGAGCGTGCCGGTGCCGGAGATGTCGGCGGCCAGGGTGAGGGTGTCGGTGAAGTTGGCGACGATCGCGCCGTCGTTGACGATGGCCGGCGTGACGATCGCGCCGCTCAGCCCGCCGGTGCCGAGGTTGAGCGTGCTGCCCGTACCGATGCCGGTCGAGCCGGGGGCGTTGACCACGCCTCCATCGGCCACGGTCAGCGTGCCGATCGTCGTTCCGGTCTGGCCGATCACCAGCCCGCCGGTTGCCGTCAGGGCGGAGCCCGAGCCGGTGACGGTGGTCGTCGACGTGCCCGGACCCTGATCGCCAATCGCCACGACGCCCGCCGCGTTCACCTGGCCGCCATTGCTGATGGAGAGCATGCCGACACCGCCTGTGGTGCCGCCGCCGACGATCAGGCCGACGGCGCCGACGGTCCAGGTCGAGCCGCTGCCCGTCACCGTCACGCTTGCGGCATCGAAGAACGAATCGATCTCGGCGCCGCCCACGCTGTTGAGCCTGCCGCCGTTGCTGATGGTGACGTTTCCGTCCGCGAAGATGCCGACTCCGGTGACGCCGTTCACCGTGACTGACGAGCCCGATCCGGAGACCACCATGGTGCTTGCCACGAGCAGGTCCGCATTGTCCTGTAACGTGCCGCCATTCACCACCGAGAGCGTGCCGCCGTTGACCACGACACCCTGGCCAAGGCCGTTCACGGTGAGCGCGCCGCCATCGATCGTGAGCCCGCCGCCGAAGCAATTGCACAGCGTGAGATCGCCGCCGATCGTGCCGATGTTGCCGCCGTTGCTGGCGCCGGTGAGGGTAAGCGTCGTCGAGGTGTTGGAAAGCTCGAGAGAGCCCGCGCCCGAGAATGAACCGGAGAAGGTTGTGCTGGTGCCAGGGGTGATGCTCAGGTAGGCGGCGGGGTTGGTCGGGCCGATGACGACGGTGCCGCCGCCGGATGACCCGTTGGTGAGCGAGCCGATGAAGATGTCCGCGCTGTCGCCGACAGTCAGCATCGCGCCGGTATTGACCGCGAAGTTCGGCAGCGACGAGGAGCTGTTGTTGACCCCAGTGTTGACGGTAAAGTTGGCACTGTTGGTGACGGTGAAGGAGTAGGCCGGCGCCGCCGCGGTGAACTCCATCGTGTCGATCGACGTGCTGTTCGAGATGGTGACTGCCGTCGGCGCCCCATTGTTGGTGAACGTCGCAGTCCCGTCCGGCACAACCGGCGCGGAGCTCCAGTTGCTGCCGGTCGTCCATTCGCTGCCGGCGCCGACCCAGGTGCCATCGACCGCCTGCGCGGGACCTACCCTCGACGCCAGGAGCGCCACACCCGCTGACCACGCCATGCACTTCAGCGCCAGACCGCCCCGTATGCCGGACGGCCGCACACGACTTGACCGCATATGCTCCCGAGCCCACCAATGCCCGCGACGCTCCCCAACGTCCGAACGCACCCATCGTCCCATGGAAAAACATCTTCGGCAATGGCAGTAGTCTTGGGACGAAAAGAGGGGGCTGGGAATTTTGTACAAATCCATTCTTGCGATTTCCGAGGGCGGTCCGGACGCCGAGATGTCGTTTCGGCTGGCTGCGCGCATCGCGGCCTTGTTCGACGGCACCGTCGATGCCGTGCATTTCGCCGAGCACCGCGAGCACGAGTCCGATATCACCGTGCAATCCATGCCGTTCCTCTCACGGCTATCGGACGACCGGGTGAGGGCGCGCACACTGGAATCGCAGCGCGCCTTCCGCGACCTGCTGGCGCCTCTGAAGGGCGCCACCTTCACGGGCGATGGGACCATGACGCGCGACGAACTGGTCCGCAGCGGGCGCTTTGCCAGCCTCGTGGTGATCGGCCGGCCGGGCGCCGACGAGGAGAACATCTCGCCCGAGACGGTCAAGGCCGCGATCTACGACTGTGCCCGCCCGGTGGTGATCGCGCCACCCGACCTGAAGGCGGGGCCGATCGCCTCGGTCGTCATAGCCTGGAACGGCAGCAGCCAGGCCGCGCGCGCCGTCGGCTCGGCACTGCCCTTTCTCGCCAAGGCCGCCAAGGTGACCGTGCTGGTGGCCGATGCCGAGCCCGCGGACGTTGCCGCCCCTCTGCTGCTGCGCAACCTCGGCCGCCGCGGCATCGCCGCCACGATCGATACGGCAAAATTCGGCGCGCTGACGGGCCGTGGCCGCGGTCGCGCCGTGCTGGGCTATGCCAAGGACAAGGGGGCCGATCTTCTGGTAATGGGCGCTTACGGACACGGCGAGCTGTCCAATTTCCTCGGGCTGGGCGGCGCCACGGCCAAGGTGATCGCCGGCTGCCCGATCCCGCTCCTGCTCGCTCACTAGAGCGGATTCCGATCAGATGGAACCGCGCGCGGTTCCATCTGATCGGAATCGCGCGCACTATGGATGTTGGTTCCACAGGGCACTTTCCGTCCGGCTGATTCCAGCCGGACGGAAAGTGCTTCGACGGAGGATTTCCATGAAGACCGTCCAATCGATGCTCGATGAGGCCAATGCCGCGGTGCCGCGCATCAGCCCCGACGAAGCCAAGAAGCTGGTCGGCAACCCCGACGTCGTCTTCCTCGACGTGCGCGAGCCGCCGGAAGTCGCGACCTCGGGCAAGGTGCCGGGCGCCGTCGCCGTGCCGCGCGGCCTGGTCGAGTTCCGCGCCGACCCGGCCTCGGCCATGCACGACAAGGCGTTCGATCGCACCAAGACCGTCGTCGCCTACTGCGCCTCGGGCGGCCGCTCGGCGCTGGTCGGCAAGACGCTGAAGGACATGGGCTATGCCAAGGTGCTGAACCTCGGCGGCTTCAAGGGCTGGGTCGACGCCGGCGGCGAGGTCGAGAAAGCCTAGCTCTTGCCCAGCATGCCGACGCGCTTGAGGTTCGCACGCTCGACGCCTTCCAGCTCCTGGTAAGCGGCGGCGTAGCCCGCGCCGTCGAGATAGAGCGTGGGCATGCTGAACCTCTCCATGACGGCCTGGGTGGCCGCATCGAACAGCGCCTCTTTGAAGGCGTCGTGGAGCTTTTTCACGATGGCGGGATCCATGCCCTTGGGGCCGCAGATGCCGTAGGGCGAGTTCACGACCAGGTCGATGCCGGCTTCCTTGAGGGTCCGTACCTCGGGGAAGAGTTTTATGCGATTGGAACCCCAGACGACGAGCAGGCGGAACTGCCCGCTCTGCACCAGCGGGATCCAGCCGCTGGCATCGGCGATGGCGTCGATTTGCTTGCCCAAAAGGCCCTGGTAGAGCTCGCCGCCGCCGCGATAGGGCACGTGCGTCATCTCGATGCCGAGCCGCTGCTGCAGGTCCACCATGGTCATGTTCTGCACCGACGACTGGCCGAACGTGCCGTAGTTCAGCGTGCCGGGGCTGGCCTTGGCGGCGGCTATAAGCTCCTCCAGCGTCTGGTAGGGGCTGTCGGCGCGCACGACGATGCCGTGCACCGAGCCCGAGAGCTGGATGATGTAGCTGAAGTCGGTCTGGGCATCGTAGCTCGGCTGCTCGGCCATCAGCTGGGCGCGCACGATGCCGGTGTGGATCTGGCCCAAGGTGTAGCCGTCGGGCTTGGCGTCCTTGAGCGCCAGCGCGCTCAAGGTGGCGTTGGCGCCCGGCTTGTTGTCGGGCACCACGGTCTGGCCCAGCCGCTTGCCTGCCTGGTCGGCGATGCTGCGCAGGAAGGCGTCAGCCGAGGCGCCCGGCGGCCAGGGGATCACCAGCCTGATGCTGCGGTTGGGAAAGTCGCCTTGCGCCCGCGCAACCGCGGGTGCGGCCAACGTCGACAGAAGAACGGTGCGACGCGAGACGTGACGCATCTTCATTGCCTCCCCTGCGCGGAGTCCGCGCAGGGGAGGTGTCGGCCTCATAGGCCGACGGAGGGGTCATGAGCCACAGCACCTCTGAAGCCTGACCCCTCCGTCGCCGTAAGACGGCGACACCTCCCCTTCGCGGGATCCGCGAAGGGGAGGAGATTGTGCTGGACGCGTCAAGCAACTCCCGTTCCGCACTGCGCGCAGCGAGCGGATGCGTTGGCCAGCCGTCCTTGTTAGCCTTGGGCGATGAAACCGCATGTGATCTGCCACATGGTCTCGAGCGTCGATGGGCGCACCTGGCAGAGCCGCCAGCGTCCGGCGCGCGAGAAGTCGGGAAACCTGTTCGAGACCCTGCACGATCAACTGGAAGGCGACGCCTGGCTGGTCGGCCGCGTGACCGGGCGGGAGTTCGCCAAGAAGGACTCCTATCCAACAAAGGCGGCGAGCCAGACCTATCCGCGCACGCCGTGGATCGCCAAGCGCGATGCCGCGGTCTGGGGCATCGTGCTCGACGCCCAGGGCAAGATCGCCTGGGGCCGCTCCGACATCGGCGGCGATCCCATCGTCGTCGTCCTCACCGAGCAAGTGCCGGACGCCCATCTCGAGGCGCTGCGCGCCGAGGGCGTGTCCTACCTCTTCGCCGGCAAGCAGGAGCTCGACCTGCCATTGCTGCTGGAGACCTTGAACCGCGAGCTTGGCATCAAGCGCCTGCTGGTCGAGGGCGGCGGCAAAGCCAATGGCTCGTTCCTGCGCGCCGGCCTTTTGGACGAGCTCAGCCTCGCGATCGTGCCGGCGGTCGACGGCGCCAAGGGCGCGCCGCATGTGTTCGATTCCGAAACCGAAGTGACGGGCCCGACGGCGCCGGTGGCGGGCATGACGCTCAAGGACTGCAAGGTGCTGGACGACGGCGCGATCTGGCTGCGCTACGAAATCAAGAACGGCTGAGGAGGAAACGATGGCGATCACGGTCAAGCCACGACATCCCGCCCTGGGCGCGGAGGTCCGTGGGGTCGACATGAAGAAGCCGCTCGATGCCGAGACGGTGAAACAGGTCCACGACGCCTGGATGAAGCACCTGGTCGTGGTGTTCCCCGACCAGCAGATCAGCGACCAGGAGCATGTCGCCTTCACGCGCAACTTCGGCGAAGCGGAGATCTTCCACCAGACCTCGCTCAATCTGCGCTCGGACCGGGTACGCGAGATCTTCCTGGTGTCCAACGTCGATGAGCACGACAAGCTCCTGAAGCCCAGCGACCCGGGCCAGAAGCAGCTCTCCTCGTCGCAGCAGTGGCATACCGATTCGAGCTATCGGCCGGTGCCCTCCATGGGCTCGCTGCTGCATGGCATCGAGATCAGCCGCACCGGCGGCATCACCCAGTTCATCAACATGTACATGGTCTACGACGAGCTGCCGGAAAGCCTGAAGCGCCAGGTCGAGGGGCGCAAGGCGCGGCACGACTTCAGCATGCTGAGCCGGCTGGTCGGCTCGCCGCCGCCGACCGACAAGGAGAAGGCCGCCATGCCGCCGGTATGGCATCCCATGGTGCGCAAGCATCCCGTCACCGGCCGCAAGTGCCTTTACATCAGCTCGATCTACAACGATGCCGTCGAGGGCCTGGACGAGAAAGCCGCGCGCCGGCTGATCGAGGAGCTGTCGGACTTCGCCGCCCAGCCGAAGTACATGTACCGCCACGAATGGGAGCCGCACGACGTGCTGATGTGGGACAACCGCTGCACCGTGCATGCCGTCACACCGCACGACCCCAACGAACGCCGCGTCATGCACCGTACGACAATCGTCGGCCACGAACCGGTGGTGGCGGCTTAGAGGCTCAGCGGACCGCGGGCCTCCAGGCCCGCTCATGCCTTTGTCGATGCATCCCATGAGCGGGCCTGGAGGCCCGCGGTCCGGCAAGAAACTACTTCGCCAGCCCGCCCAACACC
>DATGZZ010000431.1:0-9407 GCA_035296945.1 Reyranella sp. | reverse complement strand
CATGATCGGGAAGTTGAACGGCGTGATGCCGGCCACGACACCGAGCGGCTGGCGGATCGACCACGAATCCATGTCCGAGGCGACCTGCTCGGTGAAGTCGCCGCGCATGTGATGGGCGATGGCGCAGGAGAACTCGACGACCTCCAGCCCGCGCCCGACCTCGCCCTTGGCGTCGTCGAAGGTCTTGCCGTGCTCGAGCGACATCAGCCTGGCGAGATCGTCGAGGCGCTTCTCCATCAGGCTCTTGAGGTTGAACATCACGCGCTGACGGCGCAGCGGCGGCGTTGCGCCCCAGGCAAGCTGCGCCTTCTTGGCGATCTGCACCGCGGCATCGATTTCCGCTTCCGAGGCGAAGGCCACCTTGGCCGTAACCTCGCCGGTCGCCGGATTGGTGACGTCGCCGGCGCGGCCGCTCTGGCCCGCCACGCGCTTGTTGCCGACGTAATGTCCGATCTCGGTGGCCATCTCACCCTCCCGCAACGATTCGGCGCGTTCTACCACCGGCCGGAAGAAGCGGAAAGCGCCTCAGGCGAGCCTGCTCAAGGCCTTGGCGTAACGCTGGCCGAGCTCGTCGCGCGCGACATGGCGGCCGTTCTGCACCACCGGCACGCCACGGCAATAGACGGTCTTGATCGCGGCGTTGTCGGCCGCAAACAGCCAGGCATCGATCAGGCTGTCGTCCTCAGCGGCGGCGAGCGAAGGGTGCTGGCGATCCAGCACCACGAAATCCGCACGCTTGCCGGGGGCGATGCCGCCCGTCATCAACGCGTCCGTCGCCTGCGCGCCGCCGGCCAGCGCCGCCTCGAACAATCGCCTGCCGGTGGAGCGCGTCGCTTCGCCCAGCACGTTGCGCTGCCGGTGCACGAGCCGTTGGCCGTACTCCAGGGTCCGCAGCTCGTCGGCAGCGGAGATGCGGATGAGGGAATCCGAGCCGATGCCGAACTGGCCGTCCAGCGCCAGGAACGCGGCCGCGTCGAACAGGCCGTCGCCGAGATTGGCTTCGGTGATCGGGCAAAGCCCGACGATGGCCTTGGTCCTGGCGATGCGCGCCCGTTCATCGGCCGTGGCATGGGTTGCATGGACGAGGCACCAACGGCGCGCATCGACCTCGACCGTGTCGAACAGGAGATCGATCGGTGGCCGACCATGGGCGGCCATGCAGTCGTCGACCTCGCGCGTCTGTTCGGCGACGTGGATGTGCGCGGGCAGGCCAGCCCAGGTGAGGGAGGCCCACTGCAGATCGTCCAGCGTGACCGCGCGCAGCGAATGCGGGGCGATGCCGATGTTGCCTGCAGGGACCCGGGTTTCCATCAGCCGTGCATAGCAGTCGCGGTCGCACACGAAGCGGCGCTGCGCCGGCGTCGGCGGCTTGCCCAGGAATCCGCTTTGGCGATAGAGCACAGGCAGGAGCGTGAGGCCGATGCCGGCTGCATCGGCTGCCGCCACGATGCGTTCCGACATCTCGGCGACATTGTCGTACGGCCTGCCGTCGGGCTGGTGATGCAGGTAGTGGAACTCCGCCACCCAGGTGAAGCCGGCCTCGAGCATTTCCACGTAAGCAAAGGCCGCGATCGCCTCGAGCTCATCCGGTCCCAGGCACTCGACGAAGCGGTACATGGCTTCGCGCCAGGTCCAGAACGAGTCGGCTTCGCTGCCGCGCCGCTCGGTCAGCCCCGCCATGGCGCGCTGGAAGGCGTGGCTGTGCAGGTTGGGCAGGCCGGGCAGCACGACGCCGGAAACGCGCTGGGCCTCGCTGCGGCCGGGTTCCTCGAGGCCGAGGATGACGCCATGGTCGATCCTGACCACGACGTCGCGCCGCCATCCGTCGGGCGTCAGCGCCAGCTCGAGGTGCAATTTGCTCGCCATGGCCGGGTTGTTACGCTATCCGACAGGCATCCGCATTGCATGTCTTCGAGGGGGAGTTTTTGGGATGAAGACCGTCTGCCGTATTGCCGCTCTGGCGGCCTTTTTCACGGCTTCCGCCGCCTCGGCGCAGCAGCTCGCGCCCAGCCCGACGCTCGACGCCATCAAGGCGCGCGGCCATATCGAGTGCGGCGTGCATCTCGGCCTGCCGGGCTTCTCCTTCGCCAACGACAAGGGCGAATGGACCGGCCTCGACGTCGACTACTGCAAGTCGCTGGCCGCCGCCGTGCTGGGCGACGCCACCAAGGTGAAGTTCACCCCGACCTCGGTGCAGCAGCGCTGGGCTGTGCTGCAGTCGGGCCAGGTCGACCTGCTGTCGCGCAACACCACGATCACCTTCTCGCGCAACGCCACGCTCGGCGTGAACTTCCAGGGCATCAACTTCTACGAGGGCCAGACCTTCGTCGTGCGCACCAAGGCCAAGGTCGCGGCGGTCAAGGACCTGGCCGACGCCACGATCTGCGTCGCCGCCGGCTCGACCGAGGAGAAGACCGCGGCCGACTGGTTCCGCGAGCGCAACCTCAAGGTCACCATCATCAACTTCCAGAAGAACGACGATGCCATCTCGGCCTACGACCAGGGCCGCTGCGATGCCTACACCGCGGGTATCGGCGCGCTGGCCGGGCAGCGCATCAAGTTCAAGGATCCCAACGAGCACCAGATCCTGACCGAGATCATCTCCAACGATCCGCAAGGGCCGGTGACGCGCTGGGGCGACGAGCGCTGGCAGCTCGTCGTGCGCTGGGTGCTGAACGGCACCATCGCCGCCGAGGCGCTGGGCGTGACGTCGAAGAACGTCGAGGAGATGAAGGCCAAGTCGGCGAGCTCCGAGGTCCGCCGCCTGCTCGGCGCCGAGGGCAAGTTCGGCCAGATGATGGGCCTCTCCGACGACTGGATGTTCAACGCCATCAAGCAGGTCGGAAACTACGGCGAAAGCTACGAGCGCACCGTGGGCATGGGCTCGGCCCTCAAGCTGAAGCGCGGCGCCAACGAGCTGTGGACCAAGGGTGGCCTGCTCTATTCGCCGCCGTTCCAGTGAAGTGACGCTCTCCTCAGGTTCCTCTCCCCCGCTAGGGGGAGAGGCTAGGTGAGGGGGCATCGAAGAGCGTGCCGGTGATCCGCTTCTGGCGCGACCGCAAGGTGCGCGACGTGCTCTGGCAGGTCCTGGCGACCGTGGGCCTCATCGTCGTGGTCGTGTTCTTCGTGCGCAATGCCTCGGACAACATGGTGAAGGCCGGCATCGCGTCGGGCTTCCAGTTCCTGTGGCGCGACTCCGGCATCGAGGTGCCCTTCAACATCACCGGCTACAAGCCCAGCGACATCATCCTGGCGCTGTTGTGGACCGGCATCGTCAACACCCTGCTGGTCTCCGCTGCCGCCGTCGTCGTGGCGACCGTCGTCGGATTCACCGTCGGCCTGATGCGGCTGTCGAACAACTGGCTGCTGTCGACGCTGGCAGCGGTCTACATCGAGTTCGTCCGCAACATCCCGCTGCTGTTCTTCGTGCTGTTCTGGTATTTCGGCGTGCTGGCGGCCCTGCCGACGCCCAAGGAAAGCTACGATTTCCTGGGTGTTGCGTTCCTCAACCGCCGCGGCCTGTCGATCCCGCTGCCCAACGAGGTGACGGGCTTCCAGCTCGCCCTGTTGGCGATCGCGGTCCTGATCGTCGTGCAGCTCGGGCTCGCCCGCTGGGCCAAGGCCCGCCAGGCGCGGACCGGGCGGGACTTCCCGACCTGGATGGTGGGTTTCGTGCTGTGCGGCCTGCTACCGATCGCGGCCCTAGCCGTCGCCGGTGCCGCCACGAGCTGGGACGTGCCGACGCTGCGCGGCTTCAACTATCGCGGCGGCTTCGTGCTGGTGCCGGAGTTCGTGGCGCTCTTCATGGCGCTGTCGACCTACACCGCGGGCTTCATCGCCGAAGTCGTGCGCGGCGGCATCCAGTCGGTGCGCCAGGGCCAGATCGATGCCGCACGGGCGCTCGGCCTCACGCCCGGCCGGGTCGTGCGGCTGGTCGTGATCCCGCAGGCCATGCCGGTGATCATTCCGCCGATCACGAGCCAGTACCTCAACCTGATCAAGAATTCGTCGCTGGGCGCAGCCATCGCGTACCCTGAGATCGTGGCGGTGTTCATGGGCTCGGCCCTGGTCGCCACCGGGCAGGCGATCGAGATCATCGCCATCACGCTCGGCATCTATCTCACCATCGGGCTCGCCGTGTCGGCGTTCATGAACTGGTACAATGCCCGCCATCGCCTGGTGACGAGATGAGGGTGACGCGATGAAGGCGGCACGTCCCCCGTTGCCCGGCTGGCTGGCGACGCTGCGGCAGCGCCTGTTCGCGACGCCGGTCGATATCGCCGTGTCGTTCCTTTGCGTCTACGTCGTGTGGCGCATATCGCTGCCGCTGGTCGACTGGCTGCTGGTCGAGGCCAACTGGCGCGGCACTTCGCGCGAGGATTGCACCAGCGCCGGCGCCTGCTGGGTCTTCATCCGCGCCCGCTTCGCCCAGTTCATGTATGGCCAGTATCCCGTGCCCGAGCGCTGGCGCGTCGATCTTCTGGGCGCGCTGGCCGTGTGCGCGGCGGCGGCCCTGTCGTGGCGGCGCCTGCCGCGGCGCCGGGAGGCGGCAATCGCCGCCCTGGCCGTCCTGCCGCCGCTCGGCATCTGGCTGCTCTATGGCGGCCTCGGCCTCAGCATTGTCGAGACGCGCGCGTGGGGCGGGCTGATGCTGACGCTTTTTCTCGCGGTCTATGCTGGCCTGATCGCCATCCCGCTCGGCATCCTGCTGGCGCTCGGCCGCCGCTCGCGCCTGCCGATGATCCGCTTCGCCTCGATCGTGTTCATCGAGTTCTGGCGCGGCGTGCCGATCATCACCGTGATCTTTCTCGCTTCCCTGCTGCTGCCGCTGATCATGCCGACCGGCTTCAATGTCGACCGCTTGGCGCGCGCGGTGATTGGCCTTGCCTTCGTCATCGCCGCCTACATGGCCGAGGCGGTGCGCGGCGGCCTGCAGGCGTTGCCCGACGGCCAGGTCGAAGCCGCCCAGGCGCTGGGCCTGGGCTACTGGCGCATCACACGGCTGATCGTGTTGCCGCAGGCGCTGCGCATCGCCCTTCCGGCCATGACGAACGAGTTCATCGCCCTGTTCAAGAACACGACTCTGGTGCTGATCGTCTCGATCTTCGATCTGCTGGGCATTGCCCAGGCAGCCCTGGCCGATCCCGCCTGGGTCGGCATGAATATGGAAGCCTATGTCTTTGCCGGCGCCATCTACTGGTTGGCCTGCTTCGGCCTCTCGCAATGGAGTCGCCTGCAGGAGAAGCGGCTGCAGGCCGCCTACGGACGCTAGCCGCGCTTCGGCGTCGGCTTGACGGCCGCGGTGCGCCTTGCCTGCGCTGAATTCAGCGGCGTTCCAGCATCACTTCAATTGGTCCGCGACCTTGTCGAGGCCGGCCTTGGCGCAGGCCTCGTCCTTGTCGCCACCGGGCGATCCGGAGACGGCAACGGCGCCGATCGTGTCGCCGCCGACGACGATCGGCAGGCCGCCCTGGGCGCCCATCACTTCCCTGAGGTGCACGAGCTGGTCGCCGGGATCGGCGCGCACGCGCTTCTCGACGTTGAGCGTCGGCTGGCGATAGGTCAGCGCCGTGTAAGCGCGCCGGTAGCTGTTTTCGGCCGAATGCGGCGGTGAGGCATCGCCGCGCAGCTTGACGATGATCTGGGCCTCGCGGCCAACCACGGCGACCGAGACGTGGTAGCCCTGGGCGTTGCAATGGTCGGCGGCAGCCGTGGCGATGGCCAATGCCGTGGCCAGCGACAGATCCTTGTGGCTCAACAACTGCGCCTGTGCGCCCGACGCCATCGCGACACTCACACCGGCTGCGCACAGCGCCGTCATCCCACGAATCATCATGGCAGCTTTCTCCCCTGAGATTTGACGTTAGCAGGGGAGAAGGTGTGTCGGCTAGGCGGCCACCGCCTGCGGCAGGATGGGTGCTGCGGCATCGTAGCGGCGGCCGGCGCGCAGGCAGAACAACGGCCGCAGCATGCGGTCGGTGATCACCTCGGTGCCTTCGGTGTCGCTGAGGCGAAAACGGCCGCGATCGTCGGCCAGCACCGAGACGTCGGCGACCGCGCCGACGCGCAGGCTGCCGAGCTCGTCTTCCATGCCGAGCATGCGCGCGGCATTGGTCGTCACCATGGGCACGATCTGCGGCAGCGAAAGGCCTAGTGCCAGAAGCTCGGTCATCGCGTGGCAGAGGCTGAAGCGCGCCGAGCCTGCGAAGGGATGGGCCTCCTCGTCGTCGGGATGTGTCGATGGCGTACCGGGCGGCGGCGGCACGCGCGTGTTGTAGCCGTGCATGTCCGCTCCCAGCGTGTCGGGCACAATGCCAGCTTCCAGCGCGCGCCGCGCCATGCGGAAGGAGAAATGACTGCCGTGGCCGACATCGATCCTGAGCCCGCGATTGATCGCTTCGTGGACGATGGGATGCAGCTTGCCGTGCTTGTCGATGAACCCGCCGGGATGGCGTGTGAAGGGATGGGCCAAGATGTCACCCGGCCGCATCAGCTTCACGATCGCGGGCAGGATGTCATCGGCATCGACGCCATTGGCGCCGCCCCCTTGGCCGTTGCTTTCCGGCAGGTCCCAGAGCTGACCGAAATGGATGTACACCGGCAGGTCGGTCTCGCGGCCGATCTCCGCCGCCTTCTTCATCACCTCGAAGCCCCAGCGAGCCACGCCGCCCAGCTCGGCATGCGCCTTGATCCCGCGGATCAGATCGGGGTTGGCCTTGGCGGTCTTCACCGTGGCGGCGATGTCGACGCCGTCGGGACCGTAGAGATTGGGATAGTAGTGACCCTCCAGCCCGCCTACGACGTAGGCGGAGACGAAGGCCAGCACGCGGCTTGCCGCCGGCTCGGCGATGAACTTGGCGAACCCCGGAAAGGTCATGCAGGAGGGGCCGCCCTGGTCGACCAGTGTCGTGACACCGCTCTCCACGCCCACCATGTCGGCCGGCAGGCCGAACCGTCCCGATACGTAGGTATAGACGTGGGCATGGGTGTCGATCATGCCGGGCAGCACGATGCGGCCCTTGAGGTCCATGGTCTCGCGGGCCGCGCCCGGCAGCTCCCTGGCGACCGCGGCAATACGGCCGTCGCGAATGGCGATGTCGGCCGTGCCGTCCCAGCCGATGGCGGGATCGATGACATGGCCGCCGGACAGCAGCAGGTCGTAAGGAGCCTCGCTCACTATGTTTCTCCCGGGCTTTTTCGGCTGTGCCGGCGCAAGGTCTGTGCCAAATGTGGCGGCAGCCAGCCAGTCATGCGTGCGTTCCGGTCCTCCCTTGCCATCCTGATCCTCGTTCTGCTCGCGAGCGCCGTCGGCCGGGCACAGGCCCAGACGGTCGACGGCATCGAGCAGGCGTGGCGTGCCTGGATGGCCGAGCATCGTCGCAAGACGGGTGGGCTCGCCGTGGTGCATGGCGGCCGCGCGGTCCGCGAGGCGGCGATGGGCCAGGAGGCGGTGGGTGCGCCCGTGCCCGTGGCCAGCCTGTCCAAGGCCGTGACCGCCGTCTGCATCGCCGGCCTGATCGAGCGCGGCCGGCTTTCCTTTGAGACTCCTCTGTCGCAAGCGCTGGTGCAGACTATGATGCGCGTCGGGCAGCCGGTCGATCCGCGACTGTCGGCCGTGACGATCAGTCAGTTGCTGGTCCATCGTGCCGGCCTCGACAAGAAAGATATCGCCAACGCGCCGCTTGGCGATTACCTGCGCACGCACACCGCGCGGCGCACGGCGTTCGACGTCCAGCTCGGCTGGATCTTCCGCCACCGGCTCGCCTCCCCGCCGGGCACACGCTACGTCTACTCGAACGCCGGCTACCTGATCCTCGGCGCCGTGATCGAAGAGGCGAGCGGCCGGGACTACGAAGGCTACTGCCGCGAGACCGTGCTGCTGCCGCTTGGCGCGCGCGATGCCGAGCTCGATCCGGCGTGGCGCATCATGTCGAGCTATGGCGGCTGGCGCATGCCGACCGCCGACTACGGCCGCTTCTACCAGGCCTTCGCCCTCGGCAATCCGGCAATCGGCCCGCAGGCGCGTGCCTGGATGATGTCGCCCGACGGCAAGCGCGTCGGCAGCGGCAGCGTGCACTACGGGCTCGGCACCTTCGTGCGTCCGACCGCGACCGGTGGCGGCAACTTCTGGCACTGGGGCGCCTGGACCTACAACCTGCGCGGCGCCTATGACGGCACGTTGAGCGCGTCCTACTCTGCCTTTGCCGTGCGCCTGGGGGCGATCGACACCAACATGGTGGTGCACGTCGATCCCAGGCTGGACAAGGGCGGCGGCCAAGGCGAGCTCGACCGGACCCTGGGCAGAGCCGCCGAAGCGGTCAGGGACTGGCGTTAGCCCTCGTGCGGTGAGCCATCCTTTCGCGTGTGGACGTACTTGCCGTCGGTGCCGGCCTTGGCGTGGTTGTCGATGTCGGGATAGGTGACCTCGTCGAACGGCGTGCGATCGCCGATCACCAGGATCGTGGCATCGGCGTTGGAACGATTGATGAAGCGATGGGCGTTGCCGCTGCCGGCGGGGAAGCCGGCACACATGCCGGCTCGCAGAGTCTGCTGGCCCTCGTTGGTCTCGAGCACGATCTCGCCCGACACCACCCAGATGAACTCGTCCTGCTTGGAATGCGCATGTCGCGCCGAGGATTGTCCGCCCGGCGCGATGCGCGTCAGGTTCACGCCGAAGTTGGAGAGCCCGGCATGATCGCCCAGGCGCCGGTTCCAGCGTGCGCTGTTGGCTTCGCGGAATTTTGCCGGATAGCTGGTGGCGTTGCTCTCGGCGATGTCGGCCGGGTCGAAGGCGGGTAGGCGTGGCTTGGACATGCAGGCAGCCTAACGCCGCCACCGAAGGCGCGCGAGCGAAGCTCTCTCATGCTGATCATCAAGGAAGCGCATGATGGGCTGGAAGTCCCAGGGGCAGGACGGCGGAAACGCCGGCAGGAGCGAAGACATGCGGAGAGCGGTAGCCGGGACCGTCCGGCATTTCGGATTGATCGCAGTGGCAGTCGTCGCACTCGGTGGCGCCGTCGCCGCTTGGGCGCAGCAGGCCTGTGATAGAGCCAAGGCAGCAGCATGCACGGACCAGAAAGTGGTCGAATGCCTGAACCAGCACAAAGGCAACCAGACGGCGATCGGTCAGTGCCAGATGCAGGCGAACATGGCCTGCAACACGGCCAACGGCTGCCCGAACTCGGCAAGATGACGTTCGCGGTCAGGCTGCGAACTGCCTGATCACCTCGCCCGGACACGCCGTGCGGTCGGCGCAGAAGCCCTTGTCGTCGGTGACCCGAGCGCCATTGATCCACACGCCATGCAGGCCGACCGCCGAGGTCGTGAGCCGGGCCGCGCCCGCCGGCAGATCGTGGGCGCGCTTCTTGGGCCCGCGCGCCACGGTTTTCGGATCGAACAGCATCAGG
>DATGZZ010000430.1:0-7714 GCA_035296945.1 Reyranella sp. | reverse complement strand
AGTAGGGCTCGCGCAGTTCGCGTTTCATGATCTTGCCAATGGTGCTGCGCGGAAGCGAATCGCGGAACTCCACGGCAGCGAGCCGCTGGGTCTTGCCGAGCTGCCCGTTCGCCCAGTCGCGGATTTCGTCTTGCGAGGCCGCCGCGCCGGGCCGGCGCACGCAGAGCGCCATGGGCGATTCGCCCCATTGCTCGCTCGGGATGCCGATCACCGCCACGTCGATCACGTCGGGATGCCTCAGCAGCAGCACCTCTATGTCGGCGGCATAGACGTTGAAGCCGCCGGAAATGATCATGTCCTTCTTGCGGTCGAGCAGGACGACGAAACCGTCCTCGTCGATGCGACCCATGTCACCCGACTTGAAGAACAGGCGGCCCTCGGTGTCGTGCCAGAACAGGTCGCGCGTCTTGTCGGTCTGCTTGTAGTAGCCCTTCATCATCGCCTGGGCGCGGCCGGCGAGCTCGCCGACCTCGCCCTGCGGCAGCACCCTGCCCTGCTCGTCCAGCACCACGATCTCGCTGCCCAGCGCCGGCGGGCCGACCGTATGCAGCTTGTCGGGATGGAGGTTGGCTTCAAGGATGCACGATCCCCCGCCTTCGGTGAGGCCATAGATCTCGATCAGCCGGCCCGGCCAGCGTGCCACGCAATCGGCCTTGATGTGGGCACGCAACGGCGCGCTCGTCGAGAGCTTGGTCTTGAAGGCGCTGAGGTCGTACTTGTCGAACTCCGGATGGGCCAGGATGCGCTGGTACTGGACCGGCACCAGCATGGCATGCGTGACGCGCTCGCGCTGGGCGATCTCGAGGAACTTCACGACGTCGGACCGCGGCATCAGGATGGTCGTGCCGCCGATGCCCACCGTCGCCAGCACGGCGACCAATGTCGTGTTGGAGTAAAGCGGCGTCGAGGCGAGCGAGATCGTGTCGGGGCCGTAGTCGAAGGCCGTGAACCGGACCGCCAGAAGGTCACGCATGACGTGGCTGTGCAGGATGCCCTTGGGCAGGCCGGTCGTGCCGGAACTGTAGATGATGTTGAAATCGTCGAGCTGGTCCAGCGCCACCTCGAACGGCGCGTCACTCGCCCGCTCCAGCCATTCCTCGAAGTCGCGCCAACCTGCCCGCCTGAAATCGTAGGCGATGCGGCCGCCCTCGATGAGCTTGCCGAGCCGCTCCTCGTAGGGCTCGACCAGGCCGCGATACTGTTCCGACAGGAACAGCACCTTGGCGTCGCAGTCATCCAGCATCTTCTCGAGCGCATCGGCTGCCGCCATGGTCGAGAGCGGCACCACGCACGCGCCGGCCCGCAGGCCGCCCATGAAGGTCTCCAGGTATTCGATCGAGTTGGCGGCGAGGATTGCGATCTTGTCGCCGCGGCCGATTCCCATGCCGGCCAGCGTGCGGGCAATGCGGTTGACGCGCCGATCGAAGTCGCGCCAGGTGCGCGCCTTGTCCTCGCACAGCACCGCCTGTTTGTCGGGCCAGGCCGCGGCGTTGCGCGCGACGCGGACCGGAATCGAGACGAACTCGGGAAACTCGTCGAGCGTCGGCTGCGGCACCAGGGCGGTGTCGGGGCTCATCGCCAACCTACTTCTTGGGCTCGACCTTCTCGACGGGACCGCCCGCCTTCTTCCAGGCACCGAAACCGCCGGCGATATGGGCGACCGGGGTCAGTCCCATGTCCTGCGCCGTCTTGGTCGCCAGCGCCGAGCGCCAGGCGCCGGCGCAGAAGAAGATGAACTTGTTGCCGGTCTGGAAATAGTCCTTGGCATAGGGGCTCGCCGGATCGATCCACATCTCGAGCATGCCGCGCGTCACGTTGATGGCGCCCGGGATCGTGCCGTCGCGCCACAGCTCGCGCGGATCGCGGATGTCGATGAAGGTGACGCCAGGCTGGCCGTGCAGCTTCATGACGTCGGCAAGCGGCATCGTCTCGATCTGGCTGTCGGCCTCATCGACCATCTGCTGGACGGACTTCTTGATATTGAGCGGCATCGAGCTTCCTCCGATGCCTATTTGTACTTTCAGACCGCGACAGGTGGAAGCCCTTCGACTTCGCTCAGCGCAGGGACATCAGAGACGACCGATTTCGAAGTCCTCGCACGTGAGGCCGAACTGCGAGAGGCCCTCTTCGAGGTGATCGGACAGCAACGGCTCGCCCAGCAGATAGGCGGCGGTGCGGTTGTTGTGCTGCCGCTGCGCTTCGTCGCGCAGATCGTCCCAGTCTTCCAAAGTGCCGTCGCCACGACCAAGCCACAGGAGCGCCACGAGGTCGGCCTGTTCCTCCTCGCTCAGCGCATTGATGAAGGCCACCAGTTCCTTCTGCGTCAGGTCATCGGGATGCGCTTCGAGCACCGACGCCGCGCCGTCATCGGTGGCGTTGGAACCCGAATCGGGATCGGTCACCACGTCCTGGGCGTCGAATTCGCGCGCCTTGACGATGATGAAGCAGACGCTCTCGGACGAAACTGTCAGGGTTGGATCAGCCATCACACCCTCCCTTGGTGGGATCGGATGTGGCAACGCCGGTCCGGCGGTTTCGTTCGCTGTCGGTCTGTGACCTTTCTATTTCGCCTTCTCGGGAACCGTCTCGAGCTCGGCCAGCCAGATGTCCGGGCTGCCGTCCGAGGGCGCCCGCCAGTCGCCGCGCGGCGACAATGAGCCGCCGGACGAGATCTTGGGGCCATTGGGCAACGCCGAGCGCTTGAACTGGTTGGTGAAAAACCGCCGCAGGAACAGCTTCAGCCACTGCCGGATCTCGCCGAGCTCATAAGCCCGCCGCGTCCCTGCCGGCAGGTTGGCGGGCCAGGCACCCTTGTCGATGTCGTGCCAGGCGTTCCAGGCCAGGAAGGCGATCTTGGACGGCCGGAAGCCCAGCCGCGTCAGGTAGAACAGGTTGAAGTCCTGCAGGGCGTACGGGCCGACCGACTGCTCGGTCGACTGGATGGCGCCGCCCTCGCCGGCCGGGATCAGCTCGGGCGAAATCTCCGTATCCAGGATGTCGTGCAGGATCGCGGCCGTGTCCTTGCCGACGTCGCCCGAGGCGGCAACGAAGCGGATCAGGTGCTGGATCAGCGTCTTGGAGACCGAGCCGTTGGGATTGTAGTGCGACATGTGATCGCCGACGCCGTAGGTGCACCAGCCCAGACCCAGTTCGGAGAGATCGCCGGTGCCGACCACCATGCCGCCATGCTGGTTGGCGAGACGGAACAGGTAGTCGGTACGCAACCCCGCCTGCACGTTCTCGAAGGTCACGTCGTAGACCTTCTTGCCCTTGGCGAAGGGATGGCCGATGTCGGCCAGCATCTGCTGCGCCGCCGGCTTGATGTCGATCTCGGCCGCCGTCACGCCCAGCGCTTCCATCAGCCGCCAGGCATTCTTGTGCGTCTTGTCGGAGGTGCCGAAGCCCGGCAGCGTGTAGGCGAAGACATTCTTGCGCGGCAGCTTGAGCTGGTCCATCGCCCGACAGACGACGATCAGCGCCTGGGTCGAATCGAGGCCGCCCGAGACGCCGATGATGGCCTTTTCCGTACGGCTGGACATCAGGCGCTGCGCCAGGCCCTGGATCTGGATGTTGTAGGCCTCGTAGCAATTGTCTTGCAGCTTGGCCGGATCGGACGGCACGTAGGGGAAGCGCTCGATCGGTCGCTCGAGCGCCACCTTGCCGCGCGGCGCCTCGAGCGCGAAGTCGACCTTGCGGAAGCGCCGGACCTTGTCGCCCTCGATCAGGGCGCAGTCGGCAAATCCGTTGTTGCGCAGGCGCTCCTGCCGGATGCGGCCGAGATCGACGTCGGCCGTGACGATAGTGGAGTCCTTCTCGAAACGCTTCGTCTCGGCAAGCTGGTCGCCCAGTTCGTAGATCGCCGCGTGACCGTCCCAGGCAAGGTCGGTCGTCGATTCGCCCGGGCCCGACGCCGAGTAGGCATAGGCCGCGATGGCGCGCGCCGACTGGCTGCCGCACAGCAGGCGCCGCGCTTCGGCCTTGCCAATGGTGATGTTACTGGCCGACAGGTTGACCAGCAGCTCCGCACCGGCGAGCGCCGCATGGCTCGACGGCGGCACCGGCACCCAGATGTCCTCGCAGATCTCGACGTGGAAGGTGACCGGCACGCTGGCGGTCGAGCGGAACAGCATGTCTGTGCCGAACGGCGCCTCGTGGCCGGCAATCCTGATCGTGTGCTCGACGATGTTGGCGCCCGACACGAAATGGCGCTTTTCGTAGAACTCGCGGTAGTTCGGCAGGTAGGTCTTGGGGACCACGCCCAGGATGGCGCCGCGATGGATGACGATGGCGGTGTTGTACAGCCGGCCGGCCAGCCTGAGCGGCGCGCCGACGATCACGACGGGGAAGAGCTTGTTCGAGGCGGCGACGACCTTGGCGATCGAGGCCTCGACCTCGTCCAGGAGCGCATCCTGCAGCAGCAGGTCTTCTATGGCGTAGGACGACAGTCCCAGCTCGGGAAAGACCATGACGGCCGTGCGGGCCTTGTCGCCTTCGGCCGCCATCCGCAGCGTTTCGGCAAGGTTGTAGGCGGCGTCGGCGACCCGGGTGCGCGGCACGCAGCATGCGACTCGCACAAAGTCGTGTGAGTAGAGGGAGAAGAATTCGGACAAGGGATTGTGGTGGGCGATGGTGGGCGCGACAGGGATTGAACCTGTGACCCCTGCCATGTCAAGACAGTGCTCTACCGCTGAGCTACGCGCCCATCGCCAAAAGGTGCGGTCGTCTACATCGCGGCCTGTGGATTGGCAAGAGTGGGGATTGGCAAGAGCGTGCGTCCGGGCCGGCATGCACGCGCAGTGCGTGACGCGCCCCCATCCGCGCGCTATGACGCATCCATGGAGTTGTTGCCGACCGCGTCCGACCACGAGGCCTTGGATTACCGCCCGCCGGAGCGCCAGACCGCTCCGGTCGTGGTGGCCTCTCCCCACAGCGGATCGGTCTATCCCGCCCGGTTCCTCGCCCAGACCGCGGTTCCCCTGGCGGCGCTGCGTCGCGCCGAGGATGCCTTCGTCGACGAGCTGTTTTCGGCCGCGCCGGCGCTGGGCATGCCCCTGCTGGCCGCCCGCTTTCCGCGCTCCTTCGTCGACGCCAACCGCGAGCCTTATGAGCTCGACCCCGGCATGTTCGAGGGCCCGTTGCCGCGGCCGTTGAACCATCGCACGACGCGCGTCGCGGCAGGACTGGGCATGATCCCGCGCGTGGCTGCCAGCGGCGAGGCGATCTATCGAGGCCGCGTGCCGTCCGAGGAGATCGAGCTCCGGCTGGAAACCTGCTGGCGACCTTATCACACGGCCCTGACGACCCTGGTCGAGCAGACCCACCGGCAGTTCGGCACGGCACTCCTGATCGATGCCCATTCCATGCCGTCCTCGGCGTCGGGCGTCGGCCCGCGCGAGCGCGACCATCGCGTCGATATCGTGCTGGGCGACAATCACGGCGAGTCCTGTGCGCCGGATCTCGTCGACGGTGCGGAGCGCTGGTTTGCGGACCACGGGCTGAAAGTCCAGCGCAACCAGCCTTATGCCGGCGGTTTCACGACACAGCGCTATGGCCGGCCCGGCCTGAACCGGCACGCCCTGCAGATCGAAATCAATCGGTCGCTCTACATGGATGAGGGCCGCCACCAGAAGCTCGCCAACGCCGCCGCCATCCAGCGGATCATGACGGGCTTCCTCGAGGAGATCGCGGGCCAGGCGCTCGCCGTGCTGCTGCCCCGGCCGCTGGCCGCCGAATAATCACCCTACGGGCAAAAAAAGGGCCGTGACAAGCACGGCCCGAGTTTAGGGAGGAAACGCCCAAGACGGGCATACAGCAAACAAAGAGGCCACCGAGGTGGCGTTTGCTGCACCCCAAGAATGGTGCACCTGCGAACAAAATTCAAGAGGGAAAAAAGCTCTTAGTTTCACAGATTTAGGCAGTTTCGTGTTCCGATTCTTGTGTTGCCTTTTTGCAACGCACAAGATTCACGCGAAGCTGGCTTGCAGATGGTGCAAAGCTTGAAGAGCCGACTTTTCAGGCAATTCTATAGATTGCTCAAGGACTTGGCAGACGGAGGGGACAGTGGCGCAAAAGTTCGTCGTGGCGATGATGATGCACGAGACCAACACCTTCTCGCCGCTCCCTACCCCCATCGAGTCGTTTTCCCGTGCCGGCGCCTTGGCCGGCCCGTCGGCCATCAAGGAATCCGAAGGCACCAACACCTCGCTCGGCGGCTTCATCGAAGTGGCGCGCAAGGCGGGTGCGGAGTTCACCGTGCCGATGGCGGCGTCGGCCCATCCGTCGGGCCTGGTGACCAGGGCCGCCTATGAGCAGATGACGACGGCCATCGTCGACGAAGTGAAGAAGGGCTGCGACGCCGTGCTGCTCGCCCTGCACGGCGCCATGGTCGCCGAGCACTACGACGACGGCGAAGGCGAGCTTCTAAATCGTCTGCGCAAGATCGCGCCCGACGTGCCGATCGCCGTAGCTCTCGATTTCCACACCCAGATGACCGACGCCATGATCAAGGGCGCCAGCATCATCACGGGCTACCGTACCTATCCCCACATCGACATGGCCGACACCGCGCGCCGCTCGGGCCGCACGCTGATGCGCATGTTGGCGGGCGAGGTCGAGCCCAGGATGGCGTGGGGCAACCGGCCGATCATGAGCAGCTCGCTGGTCCACACGCCCTCGCGCGAGCCGATGAAGACGCTGATGGGCATGGCCAACCAGGCCGAGGATACCGGCCAGGTGCTGAACGCCTCGGTGTTCGGCGGCTTCCCGCAGGCCGACATCCCTCACCTCGCCCTTTCCTCGGTGATCGTCTGCGACAAGCGCACGGCCGAGGGCGAGATCCTGCTGAACAAGATCCTCGATGCAGCGTGGGAGAAGCGCGAAGGCTTCCTGTTCCATCCCGAGCCGCTCTCCGTCCAGGTGGCGCGCGCCAAGTCGCTCGATGGCGGCCCGATCGTCATGGCCGACCACGGCGACAATACCGCATCGGGCGGCACGCAGGACGTCATGAGCGTGATCGAAGAGGCGATGAAGCAGGGCCTGGAAGATGCCTGCGCCGGCCCGATCTGCGATCCCGCCTCAGTCGAGCAGATGATCAAGGCCGGCGTCGGCGCCGAGGTGACTCTCGAACTCGGCGGCAAGATCGACATGCCGGCGATGGGCCTGAAGGGCAAGCCGCTCAAGGTGACCGGCAAGGTCAAAGCCATCACCGACGGCCAGTTCGTCGTCACCGGGCCGATGGCGACCGGCACCACGGCGCGCATGGGCCGCACCGCCGTGCTCGACACCGGCAAGATGCAGATCGTGGTCTCCGAGCGGCGCGCCGAACCCTATGACCTCGGCGTCTTCACCCACTGCGGCATCGATCCGCGCCGCAAGAAGTACGTGCTGATCAAGTCGCGCCAGCATTTCCGCGCCGGCTTCGAGCCGATCGCCAAGCACATCGTCATGTGCGACGGCGACGGCTGCACGGCGTCGGACCTGAAGCTCTTCAAGTACACCAAGGTCAAGCGGCCGCTTTATCCGTTCGATCTCGACATGCGGCTCGGCCGCAACGAAGCCTAGGAGCCTTTCAAGATGGCCGCTTATGACATCGTCATCCGCAACGGCCAGGTCGCCGACGGCACGGGCAAGAAGCTGTTCGCCGCCGATGTGGCACTGAAGGGCGACCGCATCGCGGCGGTCGACGCACCGGGCGCGCTCAAAGGCGACAACGAGA
>DATGZZ010000429.1:0-13016 GCA_035296945.1 Reyranella sp. | reverse complement strand
AAGGCGCTCGAGGCCGGCAAACACGTGCTGCTGGAAAAGCCGATGGCAACCACGCTCACTGACTCAGAGCGCCTGGTCGCGGCCGCCGAGCGAGCGGGCCGCCATTGCAGCATCGTCCTTCAGCTCCGCGTCTCCCGGCAGTGGGCGAAGGTTCGCGAGCTGATCGCCGCGGGCGCGCTGGGACGGATGCGTTTCGCGAACCTGACCCTGTTCCGCCGGCCCTTTGGCGGCGGCGCCGACAACTGGCGGCGCACCCGCGCGACCGTCGGCTCGTGGATCCTCGAGGAGCCGATCCACTATATCGACCTGCTGCTGTGGTACTTCCGCGAGCGCGGCCTGCCGGTCGAGGTGTCGGCCAGCGGCCTGGCCTCGCCGCTGGGACCCGGCATGTCCGACGCCTTCACCGCCACCATGACCTTTGCCGACGGCAGCTACGCGGTGTTCTCGCAGTGCCTGGCGGGCTTCGAGCATTCGCTGCTGCTCGAGCTCGCGGGCGATCAGGGCGCGATCCGCACCTGGTGGTCGGGCGCCATCGACCGCACGGAGACGCCGGACTTCGAGCTCAAGCTGAAGCGCGCCGGCGCCGAGTCGGCCGAGATCGTCGCCGTCGAGAAATCGGGTGAGGTCTTCGAGCTGGAGGAGCAGCTGCGCCGCCTGCTGGTCGACGTGCCGGCGCGCACGCCGCTGGTCTCCATGAGCGAGGCGTTGCCGAGCCAGATCGTGTGCCTCGAGATCGAGCGCGCGCTCGCCGAACGGCGGGCGATCCCGTTGCGGTGGCCGTGATGGGGCGCCGCTTCGGCGATCTCGCGGACGACATTGCGGCCCGCCTGCCGGACCGCGAGGGCCTGGTGTTCGGCGCCTCGCGCCATACCTTTCGCGAGGTCGCGGCGCGTATCGACGAGGCGGCACGCCGCCTGATCGCGGCCGGGGTCGGCCACGGTGAGCACGTCGCCTTGTGGCTCAACAACTGCGACGACTGGATCTTCATCGCCTTCGCCGTCCAGAAGATCGGCGCGGTGCTGGTGCCGATCAACACCCGGTTCCGGTCGCGCGATCTCGCCTACGTGCTGGCGCAATCCGACTCGAGCGTCCTGATCACCCACGATCGTTCCGGTCCCGTCGACTATGCCGCCCTGGTGCGCGAGGCCGTAACCTTGCCGGCGGCTGGCGAGGACGTGCGTGACCCGCGCTTCCCGATGCTGCGGCGCGTGATCCTGCTGGGCGGCTCGCCCCAAGCGGGAACCGTCGACTGGGGCGCGCTCGCCGGGCCAGCGACCAAGGTTTCCGCCGATGACTTGGCCGCGCGCGCCCGCGCCGTCGATCCCGCCGCCACGGCCTTCATCATGTACACCTCGGGCACGACCGGCTTTCCCAAGGGCGTGGTGCGCACGCACGCGCTGATCGCCAACGTCGAGGAGCGCGCCGGTCTGATGGCCATCACGGCCGACGACACGATCCTGAACTACCTGCCGCTGTTCCACGCCTTCGGCCTGTCGGAAGGGGCGTGGATGTCGCTGGTCACCGGCGCGCGGCAGATCGTGACCGTGGGCTTCGATCCCGGCGAGAGCCTCGACCTGGTCGAGCGCGAGCGCGTGAGCATCATCCACGGCTTCGAGGCGCACATGAAGGGCCTCGCCGAGGCGCAGGAGGCGCGGCCGCGCGATCTTTCAAGCCTGCGCACGGGCATCTTCGCCGCCGGCATGCTGAGCGCCACGCCGGTGGTGCGCCGCGGCATGCGGGCGCTGGCGCCGATCAAGAACCTCTCCGGCTACGGCATGACCGAGATCTGGCTGGGCGTGTCGCTGTCCTCGCTCGACGACGACGAGGCGCATCGCAGCGAGGCGTCGGGTTGGCCAGGACCGGGCTTCGAGCTGCGCATCGTCGATGACGGCAGCGGCGCGGTGCTGGGGCCGGGCGTCGCCGGCGAGCTGCAGGTGCGCGGCCGCACGGTGATGACGGAGTACTACCGCAAGCCGGCCGAGACCGCGGCCGCCTTCACCCCTGACGGCTGGTTCCGCACCGGCGACGCCGCGATGTGGCTGGCCGACGGCTGCCTGCGCTTCCTCGGCCGCTACAAGGACATGCTGAAGGTCGGCGGCGAGAACGTCGATCCCATGGAGACCGAGGGCCTGCTGCTGGAACATCCCGCCGTGCAGCAGGTCGCCGTGGTCGGCCTGCCGGACGAGCGCCTGGGCGAGGTCGCGGTGGCCTATGTCCAGCGCAGAGAGGGTGCGGGGATCGACGCGGAGGAGGTGCTGGATCACTGCCGCGGCAAGGTCGCGAGCTTCAAGCTGCCGCGCCACGTGGTGTTCATCGACGCCTTCCCGATGACCGAGTCGGGCAAGATCCGCAAGGCCGAGCTGCGCGAGGACGCGAAGAAGCGGTTCGCCTGACTCTGGCGAAGGCAACGCACCCTCTCTAGGCTGCCCGCCATGCCGGCTAAAACCCTGACGCTCTACATCGACTACAAGAGCCCCTACGCCTACCTGGCCAAGGAGCCGGCCTATCGGCTGGAGCGGGAAACCGGCGTCACGATCGACTGGCTGCCCTACATCCTCGACATTCCCGCCTATCTCGGCAGCGCCAAGGTCGACGCCGAGGGCCGTGTCCTCGAGCAGGACCGCAACGCCCACCAGTGGCGCCGGGTGAAGTACAGCTACATGGACGTGCGGCGCGAGGCCAACCGGGTCGGGCTCACCATCCGCGGCACGCGCAAGATCTGGAATTCGTCGCTGGCCGGCATCGGCCTCCTATATGCCAAGCGGCACGGCACCTTTCGCGCCTATAACGACGACGTCTTCGAGCGATTCTGGAAGCACGATCTCGACATCGAGGACCCCGCCGCCCTCGCCGATGTGCTGAAGCACGCCGGCGCCGATGCGTCCGGGTTCGCGGCCTTCGCGGCCGGCGATGGCCCGCGCGAGCTGACGGCGGTTCAAGCTGCGGCCGAGGCCAAGGGCGTGTTCGGCGTGCCGAGCTTTCTCTTTCCCGACGGCGACCTGTACTGGGGCCGCGAGCACCTGCCGCGCCTCCGCGAAATCCTGGCGGCTTAGGACGCGCGCCCGGTCAAATGTGACCCTGGCTCACGTCCGCGGGCAGGTCGGGATTGGACCGCGTCAGCAAGATCCAGCACCGCGTCTCCGCCGCCCAGCGGAAGTGCTCGTCCAGATAGCCGCCATAGAGGCGCATCATCTCGTCGGTCCATTGCGGGGTGGTCGCGAACTTCGGGACCAGGACGTAGCGCGCACCGGCCAGGTACACGTTGGCTGACCGCTTGGGTGCACTCCACGTCGACCACAGATTCGCGCCGCGCGCGGGCTCGACGCCAAGCATGAAGGGCAGGGGGTTGACGCTGTCCATCACGGCGATGCCGCCGGGTTGACGGCCCGCGAGCAGGTCGGCTGCGTCCATGAGCACCAGCACGTACTCGTAGTCCGAAAGCTGGTAAAGCGGCTGGGCCGGTGCGTCCGCCGGGCGCGATGGGTAGTCGAAGTTGTGCGAGAAGCTCAGGAACGTGCCGCGCGGGCCCCCCGGCACGGCGAGCCCGCGAAGATTGGTGCGCTCGACGACGTACAGGCCGCGGCCGTCGCGGGCGTTGGCATGGTACCCCGCGATGCTGGTGGCGTAACCGCCGACGGCGAACAGCGGAAAGAGCAGCAGCGTCAGAAGCCATGGTGCGACGTCGCGATTGCCCAGGGAAGAGAAGGCGGTGCGCAGCCGGTCGTAGAGGACGAACAGCACGACGATGGCCGACGGCATGCCCGCGGCCTGCGAGTTCTGCGACAGCAGCAGCAGCGACATGACCAGCAGGAAGAGGAGCGTCAGCGGCAGGCGGAACGTCGTCCGTCCCGACCACCACATCCACACGCCCACCGCGACGGCAGCGAGATACGGTCCGTACTGGTCGATCGCCGCGACGAAGTTGTTGAAGTGCAGGGTCGCTGCCTTGCGCACGGCGCCGCTTGTCGCCCAGCTGAGGATGTCGCCCAGGTATGGCTGGTTGTGCGGCGCCAGCGCATTGAGGACCAGCAGGGCGCCGACCACGAGCCACGCCCGCCAGTACCGGCCGATATGGGGATGGAACAGCACGGCAAAGCCCAGCGTAGCCAAGCCGGCGGCGAAGTAGGTGATCTTGAGATAGAACATCGCTGCCAGAAGACCGCCGGCGACGGCGATGTCGATCCAGGCGCCGTCCATCCGATCCCGGCGCTCGCGGGGCGGCACGAACAGGATCAGCGCCAGGATGCTGTAGGCGCTCCAGCCGTAGCGATTGTAGGACATCGCGAAGGTGTATTGCTCGGGCCGGTCGCCGACATTCGCCGGCATCAGGGCGAGCAGGCTCGCGAACACCACGAAGAGGGCGGCCGGCAGCAGAGGCAGGCGCCGCATCGCGGCCAGGAAGGACGCCGCGAACAGCACGGCGCCCATGAACCCCACGTTGACCAGGAAGGCGAAGGGCGTGGGCCCAAGAAGATGGAAGCCGAGTGCCGTCAGCAGGAAGCTCAGCCGGCCCGAGGCGTCGTGGAAGTCGACATGCGCGACATGCCCCGAATAGACGTGCCAGGCGCCCGCCAGGTTGAACAGCAGGTCCTGCGTCATGGCCTTCGACAGCATCACCGGCGGCGACAGCACGGCCCAGGCCGCACCCAGCACGGGCAGTCCGCTCAGCACCAGCAGCAGCAGCACCGGCGACGGCGCCTGCCGCACAAACGCGGCGAGCTGGCGGCGCGCGCTCACGCGCCGCACGGCGGCCGATTCCACCGAAGGAATTGCCATAGACCCCGTCCCACAGTTCACCCGAGAGAACCGCTAGCACGCATGAATGGGCGCCGTTGTGACATCGATGCGATCTGGCAACCTTGCGCCGGGTTGACGGCGCAGGTCGGGTCCGCTACCCCCTCGCACCCCCCGAAGGTCCGAAAAAGTGCCCGATTCCGCTGTCGTCTCCGATCTCGACTCCCGCCTGGCCGGTCATCCGGCCGGCTTGCGGCGCACCTTCGCGATCATCTCCCATCCCGACGCCGGCAAGACGACCCTGACCGAGAAGCTGCTGCTGTTCGGCGGCGCCATCCATGTCGCAGGTGCCGTGAAGGCGCGCGGCGAGGCCCGACGGGCGCGCTCGGACTGGATGAAGATCGAGCAGCAGCGCGGCATCTCGGTCACCACCTCGGTGATGCATTTCGAGTACGGCGGCGCGGTGTTCAATCTTCTCGACACGCCGGGTCACGAGGACTTTTCCGAGGACACCTACCGCACGCTCACCGCCGTCGACTCGGCGGTCATGGTGATCGACGCCGCCAAGGGCATCGAGGCGCGCACCCGCAAGCTGTTCGAGATCTGCCGCCTGCGCGACGTGCCGATCATCACCTTCATCAACAAGCTCGACCGCGAGGCCAAGGACCCGATCGAGCTTCTGGACGAGATCGCCTCGACCTTGGCGCTCGACGTCGCGCCCATGACCTGGCCGACTGGCTCGGGCCAGGCCTTCAAGGGCACCTACGACCTCGCGCGCAACCGCATGCTGGTGTTCGACTCGACCGACCGCAGCCGCATCGGCGAGATCATCGAGAACTACGCCATTGACGATCCCAGACTCGCCGAAGAGGTCGAACTGGTGCGCGCCGGCTATCCGGCCTTCGACATGGAGTCCTATCGCGCCGGGCATCTCACCCCGGTGTTCTTCGGCAGCGCCTACAACAATTTCGGCGTCCGTGAGCTTCTGGACGCGCTGGCCGCCTGGGCGCCGCCACCGCGCCCGCAGCCGGCCGAGCCGCGCGCCATCGAGCCGACCGAGCCCAAGGTCGCGGGCTTCGTCTTCAAGGTCCAGGCCAACATGGATCCCAACCATCGCGACCGCATCGCCTTCCTGCGGCTGTGCAGCGGCAAGTTCCGCCGCGGCATGAAGCTCACGCAGATGGGCACCGGCAAGACCCTGTCGGTCAACTCGCCGATCCTGTTCTTTGCCCGCGAACGCGAGATCGTCGACGAGGCGTGGCCGGGCGACATCATCGGCGTGCCCAACCACGGCGTGCTGCGCGTCGGCGACACGCTGACCGAGGGCGAGGTGATCAAGATCGTCGGCATCCCCAACTTCGCACCCGAGATCCTGCGCCGGGTGCGGCTGGAGGATCCGATGAAGTCCAAGCAACTCAAGCGCGCGTTGGAGGATCTCGCCGAAGAGGGTGTGACCCAGGTGTTCCGCCGCGTCATCGGCGGCGATCACATCGTGGGCGTGGTCGGCGAGCTGCAGCTCGACGTGCTGAAGACCCGCGTCGAGGCCGAATACCAGGTCAAGATCGACCTAGAACCGGCGCCGTTCGAGACCGCGCGCTGGATCTCGGCCGACAGCAAGGCCGACCTCGAGGCCTTCATGAGCGCCAACCGCGGCGGCATGTCCGAGGACCGCGACGGCTCGCCGGTCTTCCTGGCGCGCAACGCCTGGGAGCTGGGCTACATCGCCGAGAAGTCCCCGAAGATAAAGTTCTCCGACATCCGCGAGCGTTCATAACTGGGAGCGCGCCCCCTGCCTTCGCCGAAGCGAAGACGCTTCGACTTCGCGCAGGCAGGTCCGTGGCGCTCATGTTCTTCCGGACCGCGAGCCTCTGGCTCGCTCATGACTCATGCTTGTCACTCCCTGAAGAAGGGAGCAGGGCGTGCTACAAGTATCGCCGGAGACCATTGAATGACGATATCCCGCGCACGAGGAACCATCCGGATTTGGATACTCATCGTCATTTGTGTCGGCGTTACCTGGCTGATGTATCTCTTCTTCTTTTTGATGTTTGGTTACGCGGCGCTTCACTCGGCCAACATAACGCTGTTTGAAGTTTTCTGGCTGCCGCTCCTCCTCTTGTGGGGAACTCCGATTATCGCGCCATGCGCAGGGTATGCGGCGCTTTACCTCGGGCGGTCCACAAGATTTCCGCACTTGGCCGTTCTACCGGGCCTGCTCCTGGTCGCCTCTGCAATCGTCTCCATGGGTTACTGGCTGCCGCGGACCGTAGGCCTTGAGGTCCCGTCGATCAGGCACTCTGATCCTTCCGTTCGGTCACCGGCTCAGTGACGCGTTCGGCCCGCAGCTTCGCCAGTTCGTCCGCCTTCAGCCCTAAAAGCTCGGCCAGCACCTTCTCGGTGTGCTGCCCCAGCGTCGGTGCCGGGCTGCGGATCTCGGCCTTGCCGCCGGTATGCAGGCGGATCGGCGAGATCGGCACGCGCGTGCGGCCGCGGCGCGGATGGTCGATGTCGACCCAGAAGCCGCGCGCCTCGAGATGGGGATCGAGCGCCACCTCGCGCGCCGTCTTGACCGGCGCACAGGGCACGTGCGCCTCGTTCAGCGCCTTCAGCACCTCGTCCTTGGTGCGCCCGATCGTCCAGGCGCCGACGATGTCGTCGATCTCCGTCATGTTCTTGGCCCGTGCCACCGTGCTGGCGTATTCCGGGTTCGTGGCGAGGTCGGGCCGCTTCAACATCTGGCACATCGACTGCCAGTGCCGCTCGGCCGCGGTGAAGATCGCGACATAGCCGTCGCTGCACGGGTAGGTGTTGTAGGGCGCCATGGCGAGCGCGGGATGGCGGTTGCCGGTGCGGTCCGGCACGTCGGTATCGCCGTCCATCACCGCGCCCATGGCCGAGGCGAGCGCGATCACGGCGGCCTCGTGCATGGCGACCTCGACGCGCTGGCCCTGGCCGGTCCGCTCGCGCTGGACCAGCGCCCCCAGGATGCCGGCGCAGAGATGGATGCCGGCCAGGAAGTCGCAGACGGCGGCGCCGGCCTTGGTCGGCGGCCCGTCATGCTGGCCGGTCGCGTTGGTGATGCCGCTCATTGCCTGGATGGTGACGTCCATGGCGGCAAGGTCGCGATAGGGGCCGTCGAGCCCGAAGCCCGAGCTGCCGCCATAGACCAGGCGGGGGTTGAGCTTGCTCAGCACGTCGTAGCCCAGCCCCAGCCGGTCCATGACGCCGACGGCGAAGTTCTCGATCAGGACGTCGGCCTTGGCGACCAGCTCGAGGAAGATCGCCTTGCCGCGCGGCTGCTTGAGGTCGAGCACCACCGACTCCTTGTTGGAGTTCAGCATGACCAGCGGCCACGGCTCGACCTCGCGCTTGCGCCGGCGCACGACATCGCCTTCGGGTGGCTCGATCTTGAGCACGCGCGCGCCCATGAAGCCCAGGTTCAACCCGGCATAAGGCCCGTTGTAGATCTGCCCAAGATCGAGGACGAGCATGCCGTCGAGCGGGCGGCGGATGGTCATGGGGGTTTCCTCACTCATCTCAGGCTTTCTTTTCCTCCCCCGCATGCGGGGGAGGATACAGGAGGGGGCAGGCCGCAAGGACGGTGTGTCCAATTCCAGATCATGATCTCACCCTTCGAGAGATTGCCTGTGCGGCTTTCCCCCTCCTCTGTCCTCCCCCGTATGACGGGGGAGGAGATGAATCATCACGGCGCAGGATGCACCTGCTTGAAATGCCGCGCGATGTCGATGCGCCGCGTGATCCAGACGCGCGGCTGGGCCGACAGCCAATCGAGCACCCGCGCCAGCCCCAGCGCCCGGCCGGGATGGCCGATGATGCGGTTGTGCAGGCCGAAGCTCAGCATGCGTGGCGGATCCTCCTCCAGCACGCACTGCACGGCGTTCTTGATGTAGGCGAGATACTCGTCGCCCGACGTCATGCCCTGGCGGGCGAAGCGCACGTCGTTGTGGGTGATGGAGTAGGGCACGATCAGCTGGGTTCGCGCTCCCACCTTCAGCCAGTAAGGCAGCTCGTCGTCATAGGTGTCGCTGTCGTACTCGTAGCCGGCGTCGAGCAGGAGGTTCCGCGTCTGCATCGAGGGCGCATAGCGGCTGTACCAGCCGGCCGGCCGCGTGCCGATGGTGCGGGTGATGCTCTCGGTCGCCAGCTCGATCTGCTTCTTCTCGTAGTCCGGCGCCATGGTGGCGTGCATTTCCCACTTGTAGCCGTGCCCGGCCACGTCCCAGCCCGCCTCGCGCATGGCCGCGCAGGCCTCGGGATTGCGTTCGAGCGCACGGGCGATGGCGAACACCGTGCAGGGGAGCTTGCGCCTGGTGAACATGCGGTGCAGGCGCCAGAAGCCGGCGCGGCTGCCGTATTCGAACATGCTCTCGGCACCGAGGTCGCGGCCGGTAAAGCTGGCGGTCGAACCCTCGGTCAGGGCAACTTCGCTCGCCGCGTCGCCGTCGGGCACGGAGCGCTCGCCGCCTTCCTCGTAGTTGATGACGAAATTGACCGCGACATGCGCGCCGCCCGGCCACTTCGGGTCGGGCGGGTGGCGTCCGTAGCCCACGAAGTCGCGGACGCGGCCGGCCTCTTCATCGGTCATGCCTCACCTCCCGGCCGCGACTGTAGCGCGAACCGGGAGGCTGTGGGGCAATGAAGCGGCGCTCGAACCGTCCTGCGATCATCTCTTCCGGACCGCGAGCTTCCAGCTCGCTCATGCTCATGAGCGAGCTGGACCTGCCTGCGCGAAGCCGAAGCGGCTTCGCTTCGGCGGAGGCAGGAGCTCGCGGTCCCGGAAAACTTCAGAGGTTCTTCGGGTTGCCCTCAAGCACCTTGAGCCGATAGCCGCTCTTGTCCTTGCGCTTGAAGGTGACTTCGTCGCCGGTGCGGCTGATCGTCTGGCAGTCCTTGTCCTCGTCGGGATACTTGAAGCAGACCCGCTCGCCCTCGAGCGACCACTTGCCCTTGGTGATCGCGCTGCCTTCCAGCAGGGCCAGCGTGCCGTCCTTGCGGTAGTACTCGAAGATCACCTCGCCATCGATCTTGCCGCTCACCGTGTTGCCGATCAGCGTCAGCCAGGCCTCGGCACCCGTCATCGTCTTGCCGGCCGCCGGTGGGGCAGCGGCAGCGACCTGACCGCCGCCGGCCGCGCCCACCCGCGTGCCGGCATACTCGACCTTGAGGCCGAAGATGTCGGTGAGCGCGTTGGGCTGCTCGAGCTTGTCGAGGTCGGCCAGCGAGGCGCTCTTGGCCGGTGCGACCGAGATGGTGATCGGGCCCTTCGGCTTCTTCCAGTCGCTGATGAAGGAGGCGAGGCCATCCAGCGCCTTCACCGTGCCCGGGCCCTTGCCGACGGCAAAGGCGCCGATCGGCGCCACCGCCATGGCGATCATCGCGTCGGCGGGCATGCCCTGCTGCTTGGCGACGGCCGGCAGGAGCTGCGAGAGCAGCCCGACATCGGTGTAGACCAGCGACGCCGAGCGCAGGCTGGCGGTGTCCTTGGCGCCGGCGGCTTCGCTCGCCTTGTCGCTCACGCCATCGAGCACCAGGCTGAGCGACAGGCTGCCCTGGCCCTGCAGGCCGACCTCGAGCTTGGACACGGTCAGCACCTTGTCGGTCGGGTTGAGCCGGTAATCCAGCGCCAGGTCGACCGGCGCCTTGGGGATCCCGAAGCTCTCGAGCATGCCGCTGAGCTCATCGTCGCCCGTCATGCCCTCGATCTTGAGCTTGGCGAAGAGAGGGACTTCATCCTTCTTGCCGGTGTCTTTCATGCGATCGAAGTCGGCCTCCTCGACGGTGACCTTCTCGATCTTGATCGTGCTGTCCTTGCCACCCGTCGCCGAAGCCGGCACGACGGCGACGACATTGCTCAGCGTAAAGCCCTTGTCGCCCAGGGGCGCGGCCTTGTCGTAGGTCAACGACTTGAATTCGAGCTGCGGCTTGATCTCCTTCTCGAAGCGCTGCAGCCCGTTCTGCGCGTGCGCCTGCACGGTCGCGAACAGCGACAGACCAACCAGGAGAACCAGCGTTCTCCACAATCCACTCTTACTCATGATGATCTCCCCCAAACGGCAGGACTGACCATAGCAGGTTATGGAGGCACCGGCGCCGGGGCTGTGACGATTGCCACACTCCGCAGGTGTCCTTTAGGGTCAGTTCGTGGCAGACGAATCGATTCGCCCGGACCGCGATGCGCCGCCCGGCTGGCTGCAGCGCCTGCACGAGGAAGAGCTGTCGGGCTTTGCCTTCGCCTTCAAGGCGCGCGCCATCGCGCTCGGCGTCGTCTTCATGTGGGTGGTGTTCTCCTCGTCCTGGACGCGCCTGCCGGTCCTGATCGCGGCCATGGCGCTCTTCTTCGTGGTCGGCTGGCTCGGCTATGCCACGGCCAAGAGCCGCTACATGCTCGCCATCCAGGCCGTGTGCGCCCTGGTCGACGTGGCGATCATCGTGCTGGCCAGCCACTACCCGGAGCATGACTGGTACGAATGGGCGCTGCAGTCCTGGCTGCGCCGGTCGGCCTTCCTTTATCTCGTGGCCTACGTGGCGGCGAGCGCGCTCACCTTTTCCGTCAAGATCGTGCTGGTGACCGGCGCGGCGGCCCTCCTGGGCCAGCTCGCCTCCTTCGCCTTCGTGCTGCATTCCGCCGAACGCGTCGATTCGTTCCGCGGCTTCACGGCGCAGGGCGCGCTCGACCTCCTGCGCCAGCTCATCGAGGTCCAGGGCATCGATCCCGTGGTGTTCATGGCGAACCAGCTCGTGCTGCTCGCCATCACCACCGGCTTGATCGCAGGCGCGATCTGGCGCGCCCGCCGCCATGTCGAGCGTGCGGTGATGGCCGAGACCGAACGCGCCAATCTCGGCCGCTACTTCTCGCCCAACGTCGTCGAGCGGCTGGCCGCCGACGTGCGCGGCCTGGAGGCCGGCCGCGCCCAGGACGCCGCGGTGATGTTCGTCGACGTCATCGGCTCGACGCGGCGCATGGAGGCGATCACGCCGGAGGAGGTCATCACCCTCATCCGCGCCTTCCATCGTCGCATCGTGCCCATCGTCTTCCGCCACAACGGCTCGGTCGACAAGTTCCTGGGTGACGGGCTGATGGCGGTGTTCGGGGCACCGGAGAAGACGCCCTACGAAGCGCGCGATGCCCTGCTCTGCGCCGTGGAAATTCTCGACACCATCGACCAGGAGCGCGACCAGCGCATCGCCGTCGGCAAGGTCGCGAGCACCGTCGGCATCGGCATCCATTTCGGACCCGTCATCCAGGGCAATGTCGGCATCGCCGACCGGCTGGAGTTCACGACCTTGGGCGACACCGTCAACGTGGCGAGCCGCCTGGAAAGCATGACGCGCCAGTTCGATGCCGGCATCCTGCTCAGCCTGGAAGCCGTGGCGGCCGCCGAGCGCTCCAGCCCCCTGCCGGCCGATCTCAAGGCGCGCTGCCGCGACCTTGGCCTGCAACCCATCGTCGGCCATAGACCGATGCACATCATCGCCATCGACCGGAGACCCGCAGCATGACCAGCGTTGTTCGTATCGATCCCGGGCCGCGCATGAGCGAGGCCAGCGTCTTCGGCGACCGCATGTATCTCTCGGGCATGATCCCCGAGGACACCTCGCTCGACATCACCGGCCAGGTGAAGCAGGCGCTCGCCGAAATCGACGCGCTGCTGAAGAAGGGCGGCAGCGACAAGACCAAGATCCTGTCGGCCGTGATCTGGCTCCGCGACATCGGCGACTTCGCCGCCATGAACGCGGTGTGGGAGGCCTGGGTGGTGCCCGGCCAGACGCCGGCCCGCGCCACCGTGCAGGCCCATCTCAACGACCCGAAGATGAAGGTCGAGATCATGGTCGTGGCGGCGATCTGATGTCTTTGCCGGGAGCGCGCCACTCCAGTGGCGCTCATGGGCTGTGTGATCAACAAAGACGCGCCACTGGAGTGGCGCGCTCCCGGCAAAGACGAAGACCATGATCGGACCTGGGCAATTCGACGTCGCCGTCGTCGGCGGCGGCAGCGCCGGCACCGCCGCCGCCATCGCTGCCGCGCGCTGCGGGGCACGCACGATCCTGCTCGAGAAGGGCTCCTGCCTCGGCGGCGCGGCGACGCTGCGCAACGTACTCACCTACTGCGGCCTCTACACGCTGGGCGACGAGCCGCGTCAGGCCGTGAAAGGTGTTGCCGAGGAGGTCATGCAGGGCTTGCGCCGGCTCGGCGCCGTCACCGGCCCGCAGCGCCATCGCGGCGTCTTCGTCGTGTTCGACCCCGAGGCGGTCAAGCTGGT
>DATGZZ010000428.1:0-8269 GCA_035296945.1 Reyranella sp. | reverse complement strand
CGCTACGGCAACATGGTGCACAACGTCGCCTCGATCGACGCCTTGCTGATGAACGGCGAGCGTGCGCGCTTCGGCTCTGCGCGGCCCGAGGACATGCCGGCTGCCGTGCGCGACATCGCCGACAAGGTGGCCGCATTGGCCTTTGCCGAGCGTGACGAGATCGAGCGCCTGTATCCCAAGGTGCTGCGCCGCGTCGGCGGCTACAATCTCGACATCTTCTTCCCGCAGTCGGAGCGGCCCTACACGCTCGACAATTCGGTGAACCTCGCCCACCTGCTGGTCGGCAGCGAGGGCACGCTCGCCGTCACCGAACGCCTGACCTTGAAGCTCGCCCCGCTGCCCAAGCACAAGACCCTGGGCGTGGTGAACTTCCCGAGCTTCTACAAGGCGATGGAAAGCGCCCAGCACATCGTCAAGCTGAAGCCGACCGCCGTCGAGCTGGTCGACCGCACCATGATCGAGCTGGCGCGCGCCAATCCCGCCTTCCGGCCGGTGATCGAGCGCGCTTTGATCGGCCAGCCCGAGGCCATCCTGCTGGTCGAGTTCGCGGGCGAGGAGCTCGAGGCGCAAATGCGCGATCTGCAACGTCTCGTCGAGCTGATGGGCGATCTCGGCCTGCCCAAAAGCGTCGTCGAGATGCCCGAGCCCCGGCCGCAGGCCGAGCTGTGGGAAGTGCGCAAGGCCGGGCTCAACATCATAATGTCGATGAAGGGCGACGGAAAACCCGTGTCCTTTATCGAGGACTGCGCCGTGCCGCTGGAGCATCTGGCGGAATACACAAGGCGCCTGACCGACGTCTTCACCAAGCACGGCACCAAGGGCACGTGGTACGCCCACGCCTCGGTGGGCACCCTGCATGTGCGGCCGATCCTCGACATGCGCCGCGAGGGCGCCGCCAAGATGCGCGCGATCGCCGAGGAGGCTTCGGCGATGGTGCGCGAATACAAAGGCGCCTTCTCAGGTGAGCACGGCGACGGGCTGGTGCGCTCGGAATGGGTGGCGTGGCAGTACGGGCCGCGGCTCACCAAGGCGATGGGCGAGGTCAAGGGCCTGTTCGATCCCGAGGGCCTGCTCAATCCCGGCAAGATCGTCCGCCCCACGAAGATGGACGATCGCGCGCTGTTCCGCTTCAAGCCGGGCTACAAGAACATCAATTACAAGCCCGCGCTCGATTGGTCGGCCTGGAACGTCCAGAACGATCCGATGACCGAGGCGTTGAGCGCGCCCGGCACGGGCGGCGATACGACCGGCGGCTTCGCCAAGGCTGCCGAGATGTGCAACAACAACGGGCATTGCCGCAAGTTCGACGCCGGCACGATGTGCCCGTCGTTCCGCGTCACCCGCGACGAGAAGCATCTGACGCGCGGGCGGGCCAATACGTTGCGGCTCGCGCTCTCCGGCCAGCTCGACGGGGCGCTCACCTCCGACGCCGTTGCGGCCGCAATGGATCTCTGCGTGAGCTGCAAGGGCTGCAAGCGCGACTGCCCGACCGGCGTCGACATGGCGCGCATGAAGATCGAGGTGCGCTCGGCCCGGCGCATGGCCAAGGGCATGAGCTGGCGCGACCGGCTGATCGGTAACCTGCCCGAGATCGCGCCGTGGGCGCGCCGCGTGCCGTGGCTGTTCAACATGGCCTGGTTCTTCCAGTCCTATGTAGGCTTCGCCAAGCAGCGTCGCCTGCCGCAGTGGCGCCGCGACACCTTCCTCGCCACCACCGACGTCGACCAGAGCGATGCCACGGTGGTGATCTTCGCCGACACCTTCTCCAACAACTTCGAGCCGCACGTGCTGCACGCCGCGCGGCGCGTGCTGCAGGCCGCCGGCCATCGCGTCGCGGTGGCCTGGCCCGATCTCGGCTCGCCGGCGCTGTGCTGCGGGCGCACGTATCTTGCGACCGGCCAGGTCGACAAGGCCAAGGCCGAAGCGCGACGGCTGCTGCAGGCGCTGCTGCCCTTCGTCGCCAAGGGCGTGCCGATTGTCGGCCTGGAACCGTCCTGCCTGTTCACGCTGCGCGACGAGATCCTGGCCATGGGCCTTGGCGCGGACGCGCAGGCGGTCTGCGACAACGCCTTCCTGTTCGAGGAATTTCTCGCGCGCGAGAAGAAGGCAGGACGCCTCGAACTGAAGCTGAAGCCGCTGGCGCAGAAGACGGCGTTCCTCCACGGCCATTGCCACCAGAAGGCGTTCGGCGCCATGAGCGCGGTGCAGGAGGCGCTGGCGCTGGTGCCCGAGCTCGCCGTCAACGTGATCGACTCGAGCTGCTGCGGCATGGCCGGCAGCTTCGGCTACGAGGCCGAGCACTACGACACGTCGATCGCCATGGCCGAGCTGTCGCTGATGCCGGCGGTACGCAAGGCGCCGGCCGACGCGCTGATCGTGGCCGACGGCACCTCCTGCCGCCACCAGATCGCCGACGGCGCAAATCGACAGGCGGTACATGTGGCGGAGGTGCTGGCGCAAGCCCTCGCTTAAGCGAACACGCAGCTCTTCTTATCATGTTCCTCTCCCCCGCTAGGGGGAGAGGCTGGGTGAGGGGGCTACGCACGTCGATTCCCCCTCACCTAACCTCTCCCCCTAGCGGGGGAGAGGAACATGAGGGAGCGTTGCGAAATACATATCATCGACGACGAGACGGTTAGATTGCAGCCTCTTCGTCCCTGTGGCACCGTCCGCGCGCCATGCAGCAACGTCCCAGAAATCCCTATTCCAGCGCTGAAATCGACCGCGCCAGCCATGAGCGCGAGGACGAGGAGCGCATGATCGAGCTCGCCTCGTCGGGTGCGGCGCGCTTCGTTCCGATCGACACCGAGAAGAATCTGGTGAAGAGCGGCGGCAATCCCGAGGCAGTGTTCCTGCAGGGCATGATGGCGCGCGCCGTCGTCAACCAGGCCGACCATCCCATCTTCCTGGGCTATGTCGAGGGCACGCCCTATTTCGCCGTCGACGTCACCGGCAAGGACGTGCCCCTGAAGGAGCTGGGCGAGTTCGTCGACCTGCGCCAGGTCGGCGCGCTCTTGTTCGCGCGCGAAGGCTCGATCCTGGCCTACGCCCGCGGCATGACCTACTGGCACCGCCGCCACCGCTATTGCGGCGTGTGCGGCGCCACCACCAAGGTGACGCGCGGCGGCCATGTCCGCCGGTGCACCAACGAGAGCTGCAAGACCGAGCATTTCCCGCGCACCGATCCGGCGGTGATCATGCTGGTCCATTGCGGCGACAAGTGCCTGCTCGGCCGCAGCCCGCATTTCCCGCGCGGCATGCATTCGACCCTGGCGGGCTTCGTCGAGCCGGGCGAGAGCTTCGAGGACGCCGTCGCCCGCGAGGTCTACGAGGAGGTGAGGGTGCGCGTGAAGAACGTCACCTATCGCTCCTCGCAACCCTGGCCGTTCCCCGCTTCGGTGATGATCGGCTTCCACGCCGAAGCCGAATCGCTCGACTATGACGTCAACAAGTCCGAGCTCGAGGCCGCGCGCTGGCTGAGCCGCGAGGAGCTCAGGCCGGAGAACCTGCCCAAGGACGGCTCGTTCTTCATGCCGCGCCGCGATTCCATCGCTCGCCGCCTGATCGAGGAGTGGCTGGGCCACGAAGCCGGGCCTTCGATCAGCGGCTAATTGCGTTCGCCGACCAGAGGACAGCCATGACCGCCCAACTCTTCACACCCGTCGAGCTTGGCGGCGTGACCTTGCCCAACCGCATCGTCGTCTCGCCGATGTGCCAGTACTCCGCCGTCGACGGCAGCGCGCAAGCCTGGCACCAGGTGCATTACGGCATGCTCGCCATGTCCGGCGCCGGTCTGCTCTGCCTCGAGGCAACGCACGTCGAACGCGACGGCCGCATCACCCAGGGCTGCCTCGGCCTCTACAGCGACGAGAACGAGTCCGCGATCAAATCCATCGTCGACTGGGCGCGCGCCTGGATGCCCACGGTCAAGCTCGGCATTCAGCTCGCCCATGCCGGCCGCAAGGCCTCGGCCCAGCGGCCGTGGAAGGGCGGCGGCCCGCTCAGCCAGGCCGACGCACCTGACCTGCCATGGACCACGGTCTCGGCCTCGGCCATCCCCTACGACGCCAAGTGGCACACGCCGGTCGCCCTCGATGCGGTCGGCCTGAAGCGGGTCAAGCAGGCCTTCGTTGAGGCCACGCAGCGGAGCTTGCGGCTGGGCTTCGACGTCGTCGAGCTGCACGGCGCGCACGGCTACCTGCTCAGCCAATTCCTGTCGCCCATCAGCAACCAGCGCAGCGACGAGTACGGCGGCACCGCCGACAAGCGCCGGCGCTTCCCGCTGGAAGTCTTCGAGGCCTGCCGCCGGGCCTGGCCGGCCGGCAAGGCGATGGGCATGCGGCTTTCCTGCGTCGAATGGGTCGAGGGCGGCGTGAGCATCGAGGACACGATCGAGACCGCCCGCCAGCTCAAGGCGCTGGGCTGCGATTTCATCGATGCCAGCTCGGGCGGCAACGCGGCGACCCAGAAGATCCCGGTCAAACCGGGCTACCACGTCGAGTTCTCGGCCCGCATCCGCAAGGAAGCCGGCATCAAGACCTGGGCGGTCGGCGTCATCACCGAGCCTGACCAGGCCGAAGGCATCATCGCTTCGGGCCAGGCCGACTGCACGGCCCACGCCCGCGCCTTCCTGCTCGACCCGCGCTGGGGCTGGAATGCCGCCCGGGCGCTCGGCGTGGAAACGCCGCCCTTGCCGCTGCCCGCCGTTCGCGCCACAACTATCCTGCCGTTCAAGCCTCAGCCCATCCTGGCCCGGGCGGCCGATTAGCCACCCTACGCTGCTAAGCAGCTTCGGGTGGCTTGAGTGGCACGAATAGCACATATCCGCCGAAGCTCCGCAGGAGCGAAGGGGATTAGAGCGGGATGCTGCATGAGCGTGCTTCTGGCTGAGGACGAATTTCTCATTCGCGCGATCGTCGTCGACGCCTTGAGCGCCATCGGCCTCGACTGCATCGAGGCGGCGACCGGCCAGGCGGCGCTCGATGTGGTCACCGGCAAGGCCATGCTCTCGGCCATCATCGTCGATATCGGCTTGCCCGACATGTCGGGCGAGAAGGTGATCGAAGCCGCCCTGGAACACCGGCCGGACGTGCCCATCATCCGCTGCTCGGGCAACAACGCGCCGTCGGCGCTGCGCAGTCCCCGGATCCACGTCTTTCCCAAGCCCTACAGCGTCGACGATCTTTCCCGGTTCGTGGCGTCCCTCGTCGGCAAGGCCTGATCGACGCCGCCAAATGGGCTATCCTGTCCGGCGATGAGCGATACCGCGTCCCCACCGGCCCCGCCGCGCCCGGAGCCCCAGAAGCCCGCGGCGCCGCCGCCTGACTCACCAGCCCCGGCGCCCAAGACGGCCGAGCCCGCGCCTCAGGGAGAGAGCACGCCCAAGCCTCCGGAAGCCCCGGTCGCGCCGCCACCCGCACCGCCACCAAGTCCGCCGCCGGCGCCCGCCGACCCGCCGGCCAGCCGCGTCGCCAGCCGCCTGCGGCGCCTGGCGACCGTCATCGGCACGATCCTGGTCCTGCTCATCGCCTGGGAGGTCCTGACCTACTACGTGGCCTATACGGACGACGCCTATGTGCGGTCCGACCTGATCGGCGTGGCGCCGGAGGTGACCGGCCCGATCATCGGGCTCTATGTCGTCGACAACCAGCAGATCAAGAAGGGCGACAAGATCTACAAGATCGATCCGGTGCCGTTCCAGCTCGAGGTCAACCAGCGCCAGGCGCAGATCGAGGAGCAGAGCGCACTGGTCAAGGTGGCGCAGGAAGAGCTCTCCACCGCCCAGGCGGCACTCGAATCGGCCAAGTCGGCGCATACCTATGCGACGGAACAGCAGGCGCGCTACGCCGTGCTGGCCGCCGAAAACAATGCACCGCGGGCCGAGCTCGACCGCGCCAACAACGAGCTGAGGCGCACCGCGGCCGAGAAGACCATCGCCGAGATCGCCATCGCCAAGGCGCGGACCAGCATCAACGTGCACCAGGCGGCTCTGGACGTCGCCAAGGCAGACAAGGCGACCGCCGAGTGGAAGCTCAGCAAGACCGATGTCAACGCGCCGGCTGACGGCTGGATCAACAACCTCACGGTCCGCATCGGCGACACCGCGACGGTGAGCATCCCCAACATCGGCATCGTCGATGCTCACGCCTGGCGCATCATCGCCAACTACAAGGAGTACTACATCCGTCCCTTCGCGATCGACGGCACCGCCTGGGTGTGGCTCGACAGCGCGCCGTGGAAGCTTCACAAGGCCCGCATCACCGGGATCGCCCGCGGCTTCAGCCGCGACCCGCAGGCGCCCATGCTGCTGCCCTACGTCGCGCCGACCACCGACTGGATCCGCCTGCAGCGCCGCATCCCGGTGACCATCGTGCTGGAAGAGCCGCCGCCCGGCGGCAAGCTCTACATGGGGGCGGACGCGCGCGCTGTCGTGTTCCCGCGATGATCCGGTACCTTGCCCGGGAGGTCCGCGACATCTCTGTCGAGACCTTCGACATCACGGTCGACACGCTCACCAGGTTCTTCCGCGAGATCGGCGAACTGGGCGAGGCGCCGGACCGCGCGCGGCAGGGCATCGTTGCCGCCTGCTCGGTCGTGCTCGCGACCTTCCTGGCGCTGCTGCTGGAAATCCAGTCGCCGTGGTGGGCGGCGACCAGCGCCTTCATGTCGCTGTCGGCAACCGGCGGCGGCTCGCTGCAGCGCGGCATCCTGCGCTTGACCGGAACGACGGCGGGAGCACTGCTGGGCTTCGTCATGGCGCGCTGGCTGCCTTACGACCATTTCGCGATGTACCTCTTCATCGGCGGCATCACCATGCTGGGCGTGATCGCCATGCAGGTGAGCCCGCATGGCCTCGCCTGGCTCTTCCTCTGCATCACCTCGATCCTGGTGCTGCTGGAGAGCTTGGCCACTCCGCTGCAGGCGGCCAGCGTCGCCTACTACCGGACGTTCGAGGTCGGAATCGGGGTGCTGTCGGCCATCATCATGGCCAACCTCTTGCAGGACTGGCATCGCGAGCCGGCGCCGACGGCGCCGGGCTGGCGCCATCTGCTGGACACGCAATGGTCCGTAATGCTGCACGGCGTGCGTTCGGCGATCGCCGTCTGTGCGGTGCTGGCGATCTGGATGGCGCTCGAAGTGTCGCAGGTGGTCGAGATGGCCATCACCGTTACCATGGTGATGGCGGCGCCCGTGGTGGTCACCGACGGCGGGATCGCCACCCGGCATGCCATCGCCGTTCGATCGCTGCAGCGCTTCCTGGGCTGCCTGCTGGGCGGCGTCGTGGCGCTCATCTGCCTCGCCCTGGACGTAGAGTCGTTCGTGTGGTGGCTGGCGATGATCGGCGGCGCCGTCTGGGTCGGCGCGCACATCCAGGTCGGGCCACACGGCGTCGGCTATGCCGGCACCCAGGCCGCCTTCGTCTTCATCGTCACCCTGATCCAGGGCGAAGGGCCGCCCACCAGCATCATGCCCGGCGTCGAGCGCTTCGCCGGCATCGTCGGCGGCCTCGCCATCCTGCTGGTCGTCTCGCTGGTTCTGTGGCCCTCCGACCAGGAAGTCGCGGAGCAGAAGGCCGCGGCCCCGGAGTGAGGGCTGAATGAGCCCGATCCTGCGGGCCATCCTTGCCATCCTCGTCTCGGTGATGTGCTTCTCGGTGCTCAACGCCATGTCCAAGACGTTGAGCCAGTTCTATCCGGTCATCGAAGTCATCTGGGCGCGCTACTTCTTCGCCTTCCTGCTGATGCTGGCGCTGTTCCTGCCGAGAAGCGGCCTCAACCTGTTCCGCTTCCGCAACCTCGGCAGCCAGGTGGTGCGCGGCCTGCTGCTCTTCCTGTCGTCGTTCCTCTACTTCAACGGCATCGTCTACATGCCGCTGGCCGCGGCGGCGGCGATCTCGCTCACCAGCCCGCTGATCGTGACGGCCCTGTCCGCGCGTTTCCTGCAGGAGCCGGTGGGTCGGCGCCGCTGGGCCGCCGTCGGCGTCGGCTTCGCGGGCGCGCTGATCGTCGTGCGGCCGGGCCAGGCTGAGTTCGACTGGCATGCGCTCCTGATCGTGGGCAGCACGCTCTGCAGCGCGCTCTACCAGCTCTATTCGCGGCGCTACGGCCCCACCGAGCGGGCCGACGCCTCGGCCACCATGGCGACCATCGTTGGCACCGTCGCGGCATCGCCCTTCCTGCCGTTCGACTGGGTGACGCCGAGCGGCGGCTGGCACTGGACGCTGTTCGCCGGGATGGGCGTCGTGGCGGGCGTCGGCCATTATTTTCTG
>DATGZZ010000427.1:0-4341 GCA_035296945.1 Reyranella sp. | reverse complement strand
CGTCGGCGTGATCAGCGCCATGCGCTTGTCGACGTCCTCGGCCTTCATGCCGCCGCGCTTGGCGGTGTTCTCGTAGTTGGTGCGGATCGTCTTGAGGCCGCGATCCAGCGCCTCCTGCTTCACCTCGAGAAGCGTCACGGGAATGCCGGCATTGGCGAAGTTCATGGCGATGCCGCCGCCCATGGTGCCGGCGCCGATGATGCCCGCCGTCTTGATCTCGCGCTGCGGCGTGTCGGCCGGCACGTCGAGCACCTTGGCCGCCTCGCGCTCGGCGAAGAAGTAGTAGCGCTGCGCCGCGGACTCCTGCGAGGTCAGCAGTTCGACGAACAGCTCGCGCTCGCGCTTCATGCCTTCGTCGAACGGCAACTCGACGGCGGCCTGCACGCACTTGATGATGCTCCACGGCGCCTTGAAGCCGCGGGCGCGCCGCGCGATCGCATTCTCTGTCTCCTTGAACAGGTCGGGCGATTCCAAGGTCGCCGTGAGGTCGCGCACGCGCCGGCGCGGTGCGTTCTGCGCCACCAGCATCTGCGCGTGGGCGACGGCACCCTTCAAAAGGTCGCCCTCGACGATGGCGTCGATGATGCCTTTGGTCTTGGCCTCGGGGGCGGGGATGTGGCGGCCCGAGATGATGGCGTCGAGCGCGTACTTGGCACCGGTGAGGCGCGGCAGGCGCTGCGTGCCGCCGGCGCCCGGCAGGATGCCGAGATGGACCTCGGGCAGCCCGACGCGCGTGGTCGGCAGCGACACGCGATAGTGCGCGCCCAGCGCCGTCTCCAGGCCGCCGCCCAATGGCGTGCCGTGCAACGCCGCGACGACGATCTTGGGGCAGTTCTCCATGGTCGCGATGACGTCGTTCAGGTTGGCGCCCGACGGCGGCTTGCCGAACTCGCGGATGTCGGCGCCGGCGATGAAGGTGCGCCCGCCGCCGATCAGCACGATGGCGTCGATGTTGGAATCCTGGCCGAACGCCTCGACGCCTTCCTTGATGCCGTTGCGCACGGCGGCGGCCAGCGCGTTGACCGGCGGGTTGTTGACGGTGAGGATGCCGATCCGCCCCTCGGTGGAGCGAAGCACTGCGTCGGTCATGGCGTTCTTCCCTGAATCGGAGCCGTTGGCGTTGGCTTCTCTTAGCAACAGGCGGCTGCCCCGCCCAGCGATTAGCGGTTTCGCTTTGCGGAGGGCCAGAAGGGCTGCCGGTGGAAGGCGGAGCCGTAGGCGACCGGCAGATAATAGAGGGGCACGTAGACCGGCTGGACGATCACCGTGGGTTCGGGCGGCGGCTCGTACCAGGGCGTCGGCGGCGCGCTGCTGCCGCGCAGGACCACGACCGATGTCGGCGGCGCAGGCTCGTCGGCAAAGGCAGGACTTGCGAAGCCGATCAGGGCGAGCAGCAGGCTGGCGAGACGCTTCATCGACAATGACGCTAGCACTGACGGCTCGCAGTCGCTATGCATCGCCGCGCAAAAAGAACTCAAAAGGGTAGCAGGGAAATGACGACCACAAGACGCACACTACTCCGCGCCACCGCCGGCCTCGCCATCGCGACCCCGGCCATCGTGAGCCCGGCGATCGTCAGGTCGCAAGCGCCGTGGCCCAACAAGCCGATCACCATCGTGGTCAATTTCCCGCCCGGCGGCCTGACCGACGGCATCGCCCGCGCGTTCGCCCAGCATGTGCAGCAGGCGACCGGCCAGCAGGTCATCATCGACAACAAGCCCGGCGCCGGGGGCAATATCGGCGCCGCCCTGGTCGCCCGCGCGCCCGCCGATGGCCACACCTTCCTGCACTCGGTCTCTGGCACGCTGATCCAGAACCGCGTGATGTTCAAATCGCTGGGCTTCGATCCGGACAAGGACTTCACCATCGTGTCGGGTACGCCGTCGGGCGTGCTGCCGGTGGTGGTGCACAAGTCGGTGCCGGTCTCCAACCTCAAGGAGTTCGTCGAGTACGCCCGAGGCAAACCGGTAAACTTCGGATCGTGGGCGCCGGGCTCGGCAGCGCACATCTTCGCCCAGGCGCTGAACGAAAAGTTCGCGCTCAAGATCGAAATCGTCAACTACAAAGGCGAAGCGCCGATGTGGCAGGAGATGGGCTCGGGCTCATTGCAGGCGGCGATGGGCAGCCCGCAGGCGATGAATGCGCTCCTGGTGAAGGGCGAGATCAAGCCCATCGTCGCGCCCGGCCGCGTGCGTGCCGGCAAGCTCCCCGACCTTTCGACGGGGGTTGAGCAGGGGTTCACCGACGAGGCTTTCAACCTCCGCGGCTGGCTGGCTCTCTCCGCACCCTCGGCGACGCCCAAGCCGGTCGTGCAGAAGATGTCCGATCTCTGGGTGGCCGCGGCGGACTCCGAGCCCGGCCGCAAGATGATGGACAGCTTCGGCCTCACCGAGAAGCCGCTGAACCACGAGCAGGTCACGAAGGACTACGCGGTGCTCAAGGGGATAATCATCCCGCTCGTCCTGGCGTTGGGCATCGCACCCGAATAGGCCGGGCTTGGCTGCGTTCCTCCTCGTACCCGGCGCCTGGCTTGGCGGCTGGTGCTGGCGCGATGTCGCGCCGAACCTTCAAGCCGGCGGCCATACGGTGATCGCGGCGACGTTGACCGGCCTTGGCGAGCGCGCGCATCTGCTTCGTCCTGACATCGGGCTCGACACGCATGTCGCCGACATCATGGGCCTTCTGCACTACCAGGACCTGAACGATGTCACGCTGGTCGGCCATAGCTACGGCGGCACGGTGATCACGGCTGTCGCTGAGCAGGTGCCCGATCGCATTCGACGCCTCGTCTATCTCGACGCGGCCGTGCCGCGCGACGGCGAATCGAACAACGACGTCATCGGCCCCGAGCGCGCGGCGGCGTTGCAGGCGGCAGCGGATTTGGATGGCGACGGGTGGCGGGTGCCGCCGGCCGTCTCGGTCGGCGACGGACTGCCCGAGGCGCTTTGCTGCTGGGTCACGGCTCGCCTGACGCCGCATCCTCTGCGGCCGCTTGGCGAACCGGTGTCTGTTCGCTCGCAAGCCGGAGCCGCACTGCCGCGGACGTTCATCCGAACGTCGACGCAATCCGTGCTCTATGCGGAGCTCATGGCGCGGGCGCGCAAGGCAGGCTGGTCGTGCCACGATCTCGAGGGAGGTCACTACCCCATGTTCACCCAACCGCAGCGCCTCGCGGCGGCGCTGGCCGAGCTGGCCTAGCCGTGCCGGCGATTCGCTTCGACGGCCAGGTCGCGGTCGTCACCGGGGCAGGGCGGGGCCTTGGCGCCGCCTATGCCCGACTCATGGCGACACGCGGCGGCGCCGTCGTCGTGCACGATGCCGGCGTGGCCCAGGACGGCAGCGGCTTCGATCCGTCGGTCGCCGACGGCGTCGTCGCGGAGATCGCGGCACAGGGTGGCACGGCGGCAGCCTGCTACGAGAACCTCGAGGATCCCGCCGCCGGCCAGCGCATCGTCGACTTCGCCATCAAGCGCTTTGGCCGGCTGGACGCCCTGGTGCACAACGCCGGCCTGGTCGTCTTCGCCGCTCTCGATGAGACCACGCCGGCCGTCTGGGATCGCATGATCGCGATCGGCGTCGATGCCGGGTTCCATCTCGCCCGGGCCGCGGTTCCGCACATGCGCCGCCAGGGCTACGGGCGCATTGTGCTGACGACGTCGGGCCGCGCCATGCGGGTCGAGGATTGCGTGCCCGGCCTCGTTGCCTATTCGACGGCCAAGATGGCGCAGGTCGGCCTGATGGTGGGGTTGGCGGCGGAGCTCGCCGACACCGACATCCACGTCAACGCCATCTCGCCGGTGGCGGCAACGCGCGTGCTGCGGCGCCAGGCGCCCGAGCTGCTGGCCGACATGGTGGCGCCGGGCGTGGCCTTCCTCGCGTCGTCGGCCTGCACGACCTCAGGCGCGGTGCTGAACGCTGCGGGCGGCCGCTTCTCGGCGAGCTGGTGGGATCGCGGCGAGGTGGTGGATCTCGGATTGACGGCGTCGCCCGAGACCATCGCGGGGCACTGGCAGCGAGTCGTGGCGCCCGCCACAAAGCCGGAGTAGGCTTCGGGCGGCCGGATCTTCGGCCAACAACGACAATCGACCTAGGGAGTGAGCCAAGATGCGTATCACTCGTCGTCACCTGGCCGCCGCCGGTGCGCTGGCCCTTGCGGCCCTTCCCACGATCAGCCATGCCGAGTCCGCCGACGAGGCGGCGGTGCGCAAGGCGATCGATGATCTCAGCAAGGCCATGCTCGCCGCGGACAAGGCCAAGCTCGAGGCGCTGGTCGCCGACCAGCTGAGCTACGGCCATTCCGCCGGCCGCGTCGAGACCAAGAAGGAGTTCGTCGACGTCGTC
>DATGZZ010000426.1:0-3366 GCA_035296945.1 Reyranella sp. | reverse complement strand
GACTTCGTCGAGCTGCACAAGCGTCAGAACTGCATCCTGCAGATGGGCGGCTCGGACCAGTGGGGCAACATCGTCATGGGCGTCGATCTCGGCCGGCGCATGGCGGGGGCCGACCTGTTCGCCGTGACGACGCCGCTGATCGCCACCTCGTCGGGCGCGAAGATGGGCAAGTCGATGGCCGGCGCCGTGTGGCTGAACGCCGAGCGCGTCTCGGCCTACGACTTCTGGCAGTACTGGCGCAACACCGAGGACGACGATGTCGGCCGCTTCCTGAAGCTCTTCACTGAGATGCCGCTCGACGAGGTCGCGCGGCTCGAGGCGCTGAAGGGCCAGGAGGTCAACGAGGCCAAGAAGATCCTCGCCACCGAGATCACGGCCCTGGCGCACGGCCGGAAGGCGGCCGAGGATGCCGCCGAAACCGCACGCCGCACCTTCGAGGAAGGTGCCAGGGCCGACACGCTGCCGACCGTCAGCGTGCCGCGGGCGCGGCTCGCCGCCGGCATCCCCGCCTTCGAGCTCGTGCACGAGGCCGGCCTGGCCGAAAGCCGCACCGAAGCACGCAAGCTGATCAAGGGCGGCGGCGGGCGGCTGAACGACAAGCCGATCGCCGGCGACACCGCGACGGTCGGCGAAGGCGACCTCGATTCGTCGGGCACGTTGAAGCTCTCGGCCGGCCGCAAGCGCCACGTGCTGGTGAAGGCGGTCTGATCAGGGCGCCCGCCGCATCTCCTGTGAGGGCGGCGGCGGCTGCTGGGGCGAGTCCGGCTGCGAGATGAAGAGTTCGCGCAGGGCGCCGGGGGTCATCGCCGACATCATGTTGACGTCGGTCTTGAGGTCGTCGAGCGGGCCGGAGAGCTGATAGGAGACGGCGAACAGGCCGCCATCCTTGCCGCCGGTCAGCAGCGGACCGAGCAGCGGCACGTTCGACAGCAGGTTGTTCAACTGGAAGGCCGGCACGACGATGCCGGCGAGCTTGGCCGTGTCGTTGCCGAGATCGACATAGCCCTGCGCGGTGAGGCCGATCGACTGGCCGCTGGTGCGGCCGTTCCTGATGTGGATGCGATCGCCGATCTTGGAGATCTTGGCCTCGAGGTTGTCGAACTGCTGCAGGGCGTTGCCGGCACGGTTCAGCCCGTCGATGGTCGTGTTCAGCGTGCCGACATTCGCGCGCGGCGTCACCCGCTGCAGCCGGAAAGGCCCGAGCTTCAGGAAGCCGTCGAGCGGCGAGCCGGCGACGGTGTCGTTGTACTGGCCTTCGATGTGCAGGTAGCCGCTGACCATCCCGTCGAGCCAGCCGGCATCCTTCAGCATCTGGCCGAAGTCGGCGACGTAGAGGAAGAGCTTGCGGCCCTGCGCCACCGGCGTGACGCGGAAGGTCGAGCCCTTGCCCGCGCCGATCGACAGGTCGGCGAAGGCGATACGCTCGCCCACAAGATCGAGGCGGCCGTTGGTGTAGCCCACCGTGCCACGTTCGGTCAGGACCTGCAGGAGCTGCAGGGTCATCTTGGTGCTGGAGCGCCCCACCGCGGCGGTACCCGCAGGATCCTTGGCTGCCAGTTCGTCGCGCGCCTTGATCATCGCGCGCACCCGCGGCAGCTCGAGGCTCGGGCCACGCAACGCTACCTCCACTCCGCCCTGGACGCGCTTCCAGTCGCCCGCGACCTCCGTCTGGCCGAGCTTGAACTGCTGCACGCTGATCTGCTGCAGCGCGTTGTCGCCGGTGAAGCGTACCTGCCCCTTGGCGCTGAGCCCGTTGGCCCGGCCGTCGACATCGATGGTCGCAAGCTTGCCGCCGGCAGCGAGCTTCATGGTCGTCTTGATCTCGCCCTCGACACCGGGCTGCTTGACCCAGTCGAGCGGCGCCACATCGGCCTTGGCCGCCTTGATGTCGAAGCGGCCGACCAGCTCGCTCGTCCCGTTGGTCGCCACCTGGTACGAAAGCGTCGTGCCAAGCGGCCCGCTGAGGTAGGGCTCGGGCGACGGGAAACCCGCCTTGGCGATCAGCGCCGTCGGCACGGTGCCCTTGAGCTCGTAGCGGCGGCGGAAGGGCACCTTGGCCCCGAACAGCTCGCGCCAGGCGATCTCCACGGCACTGCCCTCGAGCTTGCCCGTGCCGCTGACGGCGAGTTCCGAGTTGCCGTACTTGACACGCGCCGTGGCGTCGCTGAGGTCGACGTCGCCGATCGCGTCCTGCAGCGAGAAGCGCGTCAGCGACGCCTCGGCCTTGAGGTCGAGGTCGGTGACGGCGAGCGAGTTGAGCAGCGGGAAGCTGAGCGACAGGTCGACTGCCACCTCGCCGCCCAGCCGCCGGTAATCGTAGAGCACGTCCTTGGGCAGGCCGAGCCTGGGTCGCGCGAGGAAGCGGATGACGTCCTGCGCTGAGCCGGTAATCGGCATGCGGATCGCGGCGTGCTGCGGCGCCGGCCCGTCGAGCCCGGTGAGGTCGATGGTGGCGCCGGCCGTCTTGAGGCCGACGGTGGCGCCGCTCGCCACGTCGAAATGCAGCGTGCCGCCCTCGTAGCGCCCCTTGCCCGACACGCCCTGCAGCTCGGGCATGTGCGGCATGTAGCGCACCGTCATGCCGCGATAGTCGAGCAGGCCGGCCAGGCGATCGACCTTGATCTCGGCCATGTCGTTGCCGGGGGCGCTCAGCGCAAACTCCGCGGCGACATCGATCTCGCCCTTGCTGAGATTGGCCAACGCCCACTGCCGGCCGCCGACCGCAAATTCCAGTGGCCAGTAGTCGCCCAGGCGATCGACCGGTATTTGCCGCACGTCGGCGCGGCCGGAGAATATCTGGCCTTCGGGCTTGCGCTCTCCGGCACCGGTGATCGAGACCTTGGTTGCGCCGAAATCGATGTCGACGCGTTCGATCTCGGCGGTGTGCGTCGCCGCATCGATCGTGGCCCTCGCATTCACCGACTTCACCGCGTGCGACGCGGGCAGGATACCGGGAAGCGTCACCCGCCCGTTGCCGCCGGTGACGTCAACGGCAATGCTGCGCACGTCGCCGTGGCCGTCGGCCTCGATGTGCAGGCGGCCCGATAATGCAATGTCAACGCCGCGCAACAGCGCGATGTCGGGCGACAGGTCGGCCACCATCGACGGCTTGAAGCCGTCGACGGTGACGTCGAGCGAGATGCGGCTGCGGTCGCGCGTGTAGACGCCGGACAGCGAGACGTCGACCCAGTTGCCGGCATCGCCGGTGAGCTTGGCCGATGCCGAGATGTTGACGCCCTCGGCGTCGCGCTTGAGGCGGGCCCGCGCCGACGGGGCGGTCCAGGTGAGTCCGGTCTTGACGTCGCGGATCGTGACCTTGGCGCGCTCGATCAGGATCATGTCGAGCTGGCCGATCAGCGAATTGTA
>DATGZZ010000425.1:0-4307 GCA_035296945.1 Reyranella sp. | reverse complement strand
ATCCACTATATCGCCGAGATCTTGGGCCAGTTCGACCTGATCGGCCTGGTCGAGCTGCGCGACAACCTCGAGGACTACGGCCGGGTCTGCCAGATCCTCGGGCCGAGCTGGGACCTGGTCTATTCCGACTGGATGTCCGATTCCGGCGGCAACCGTGAGCGCGTCGGCTTCCTGTTCGATCGCCGCGCCGTCACCTTCAACGGCCTGGCGGCCGAGATCGACCCGCCGCGCGCCAAGCAGGGCACGGAGTATCTCGCCCGGCAATCCTTCTGGCGGGCGCCCTACATGTGCTCCTTCCGCGCCGGCAACTTCGACTTCATCGCGCTGGCCACCCATGCGCGCTGGGGCGACAGCCTGGCGGGCCGCGAGGCCGAGCTCGGCATGCTGGCTGACTGGATCGACATACGCTTCAAGGACAAGTGGGCCGAGGAAAGACCTCATCGTCATGGGCGACTTCAACACGCCCTCGCTCGACGACAAGATCTTCAAGGCGCTGACCCGGCGCGGCCTGCAGATCCCCGACTCGCTGGTCGACCTCAAGGTCGGCGACATCACGGTCAAGGGCTCCAACCTCGGCAAGGACGCGCGCTACGACCAGATCCTGCACATGCCGACGCTCAAGAAGCGCTTCACCAACTACGGCGGCACGCTCGACTTCCACGTCTCGGACGCGGCCATCAAGGAGCTGTTCCCCGATGCCGGCTATTCGCGCCAGGAGTTCACCTACCAGCTCTCCGACCACTTCCCGATCTGGGTGCAGATCGACACCGACATCGACGGCCAGCGGCTGACGCAGATCGTCCAGAACGCCAAGAAGTGATAGGAACGCCTCCCGGGCCACGGGAGGAAACGACGTGCAATTGTGGATGACGACCGTCGCGGCGGCGCGAAGCGCCGCGCGAACGGCGCACGAGATCGAGGCCGCCGGTTGGGACGGCATGCTGGTGGTCGATTCGCAGAACCTGTCGGGCGATCCCTATGTCGCGTTGGCGATGGCGGCGACCGGAACGACCAGGCTTGGTCTCGGCACCGGCGTCACCAATTCGGTGACGCGCCATGCCGCGGCGACGGCGACCGCCATCAGCAGCGTCAATCGTGTCTCGAACGGCCGCGCCGTGCTGGGCATCGGCCGCGGCGATTCGGCCTTGGCCCATCTCGGCCGCGCGCCGGCACGACTGCCGCAGTTCGAGCGTTATCTGCGGCAACTCCAGACCTACCTCAAGGGCGAGGCGGTGAGCTTCGACGACATCGACATCCCGCACGCAGTGGCGCCGCCGATGTCGGGGCTGCATCTGCACGACGCGCCGCCCGCGAGCCGCATCGCCTGGATCGCTGGCGGCGCCAAGGTGCCGGTCGAGGTCGCGGCCAGCGGCCCCAAGGTGATCGCCATTGCGGCGCTGCACGCCGACCGCGTGATGTTCGCCCTCGGCGCCGACGTCGAACGCCTGAAATGGGGCATGGCGCTCGCCAAGAAGACACGCAAGGATTCGGGTCTCGACCCCGACGGCATCACCTTCGGCGCCTATCTCAATCTCGGCTGCCACACCGACATGGAGGTCGCGCGCAGCCTGGTGCGCGGCGGGCTCACGACCTTCGCGCGCTTCTCGGTGATGCACGGCAAGACCGAAGTCCCGACCTCGGCGGGCGACCACAAGGTGCTCAAGGCACTGCACAGCAACTACGACATGAAGGCCCACACCCGAGGCGATTCCCGTCAGGCCGGCACGCTGACCGATGATTTCGTCGACCGCTTCGCCATCGTCGGCCCGCCCGGGCGCTGCATCGAACGCCTGAAGGAGTTGCAGGCCCTCGGCCTCGACAAGGTGGCGATCAGTGGCGCGACGCGTGGCGCTGCAGAAGAGGATGCAGCCGTCGGACGAAAGCTCGTTGCCGAACAGGTGTTGCCCGGCATGCACCGTTGATCAGCGCCAGATCTTCTTGCCGCTGCCCGGCAATCCGAGCCCGCTCCACATCGCATCGACCTTGTCGATGACGGCCTGATCCATGCCGATCTGGCGGCCCCATTCGCGGTTGGTCTCGCCGGGGAACTTGGTCGTCGCGTCCAACCCGATCTTCGAGCCCAGCCCCGACACGGGGCTGGCGAAGTCGAGATAGTCGATCGGTGTGTTCTCGATCACGGTGATGTCGCGCGCCGGGTCCATGCGCGTCGAGACCGCCCACATCACGTCCTTCCAGTTGCGCGCGTCGATGTCGGCATCCACCACGATCACCCATTTGGTGTACATGAACTGCCGCAGGTAGCTCCACACGCCCATCATCACCCGCTTGGCGTGGCCGGCGTAGGCCTTCTTCATCGACACCACGGCGATGCGGTAGGAGCAGCCTTCGGGCGGCAGCCAGAAATCGACGATTTCCGGGAACTGCTGCTGGAAGAGGGGGATGAACACCTCGTTCAGCGCCTCGCCCAGCACGGAGGGCTCATCGGGCGGACGGCCGGTGAAGGTCGAGAGATAGATCGGGTTGCGCCGCATGGTGATGGCGCTGAGGGTGAACACCGGAAAGCGCTCGACGCTGTTGTAATAACCGGTGTGGTCGCCGTAGGGACCCTCGTCGCCGTAGTCGTCGAGGCTGACATGGCCCTCGAGCACGATCTCCGACTCCGCCGGCACTTTTAACGGCACCGTGCGGCAATCGACCAATTCGACCTTCTTGCCTCGCAGCAGCCCCGCGAACTGATACTCCGAGAGCGTGTCGGGCACCGGCGTCACGGCGGCCAGGATGGTGCCGGGATCGGCGCCGATCACGGCCGCGACCGGCAGCGGCTCGCGCTTGCCGGATCCCTTCCAGCGCTGGTGATGCTGCGCGCCGCCGCGATGCTTCAGCCAGCGCATCAAAGTCGTGTTCCTGCCGGTCACCTGCAGGCGATAGATGCCGAGGTTAAAACTGTCCTGCTTGTCGCCTTTCGGGTTGGGCCCCTGGGTGACGATCAATGGCCAGGTGATGAGCGGCGCAGGCTCGCCGGGCCAGCAGGTCTGGATGGGCAGGCGGCCGAGATCGATGTCGTCGCCCGTCAGCACGATCTCCTGGCAGGCCGCGCTGCTGGTGGTGCGCGGCTTCATCGCCATCACGGTGCGCAGCATGGGCAGCATGTCGAGCGCCTCGCGCCAGCCGCCGGGCGGCTCGGGCTGGCGCAGGAAGGCCAAGGTCTCGCCGACCTGGCGCAACTGATCGGGCTCGCGGTCCATGCCCCAGGCGACGCGCTCGACCGTGCCGAACAGATTGACCAGCACCGGAATGTCAGAGCGCGCACCGTCGGCCCGCACGACGTTCTCGAACAGCACGGCCGGGCCCTTCTCGGCCAACAGGCGGGTCTGGATCTCGGTCATTTCCAGGTGCGGCGAGACGGGCGCCTTCACGCGCACCAGCCGGCCGCTTTGTTCCAGCCGGGCGATGAAGTCCCGGAGCGAGGCGTAGGGCATCCTGGGGTTGTCCTTTAGAGTGGTGCCTGCATGAGATCAAACGCCATTCCAGCCGAGTTCGAGGACCTGCTGAGCGCGTCCGGGCGGCGCGTCCTCGCCGGGACTCATGCGCTCTGTGGCGCGCTGGCCAATCCGCGGGTCCGTTTCCTGGCGCGCCAGGATTTATTGGACCGCGCCAAGGCCCAGCGCGTGCGGCGGGCGCTGGAGCAGTCGATCAGGGACGAGCTCGAGCTGATGGAGCGGCCGATCCCGCCGGAGAGCATCTCCGACATGCGCCACGACTACGGCGAGCTGCTGCCCAAGACCAGCCGAGCACACACGATCTATTTCGAAAGCCGCCGCGAGCGCGGCGTGAAGGCAGCCGAACGCATCGGTCTGGCGCGCATGATGCGATCGGCCTCGTTCCGCGCCTTCGCCGAAGCGCTGGCCGGGCGGCGCCTCGCCGCGAATTGGGGCCTGCAGGTGCTGCGCTACGGCGCAGGCGACTATGCCGGTCCGCACAACGATCATCATCCCGAGAACAAGGATGCGCGCTCGGGCTATATCGATCTGCATGTCAGCCTGTGCTCGCCCGATGTCGCGCATCAATGGCTGGTCTACAGCCGCGCCGGCCACTTCAGCGAGATCGTATCGGTGGCACAGCCGGCGACGGTGACAGCCTACCGTCTGCCGTTCTGGCACTACACGACGCCGCTTGTGACCAAACGTGGCAGGGATGCGGCACGCTGGGTCTTGCTGGGCACCTTCCTCTACGCCTGAGGCAACCATCGTCGCCGGCCAGCCGTTTGGCCGGGATGCAACAGTACCTGCACCCTCCCCTGGAACACCTCCATTTCCCCAACGAAAGTGCGTCCTATCGGCAGGCGC
>DATGZZ010000424.1:0-5689 GCA_035296945.1 Reyranella sp. | reverse complement strand
GCCTTCGCCAAGGCGGGCATCGACATCGCGGCGCTCGCCAAGCGTCTGCAGGACGAGGGCGCCTCGTCGTTCGTGAAGTCCTGGAACGACCTGATGGAGCGCATCGATTCCAAGCGCGTCCAGATTCGCAAGGCAAGCTGAGGGAACAATCAATGAGCGTACCGGCTTTGCACCTGCGCCCGGCCTGGGCGCTGCTGAAGAAGCATCACCAGAAGATCAGGCGCACCCGGCTGCGGCAGCTCTTCGCCAAGGATAAAGGGCGCGGCGAGAGGCTCGTGGCCGAAGCCGCCGGAGTCTATTTCGACTATTCCAAGAACCGCATCACCGACGAAACCCTGGCCTTGCTGCTGCAGCTCGCCCAGGAGTCGGGATTGCGCGAGCGCATCGACGCCATGTTCCGCGGCGAGGAGATCAACACCTCGGAGAAGCGCGCGGTGCTCCACGTCGCCCTGCGCGCGCCCCGTGGCGCTTCGATCATCCATGACGGCCAGAACGTCGTACCCGAGGTCCATGCCGTCCTCGACAAGATGGCCGCGTTCGCCGATCGCCTGCGCAGCGGCGACTGGAAAGGCCACACCGGCAAGCGCATCCGCAACGTGATCAACATCGGCATCGGCGGCTCGGACCTCGGCCCGGTGATGGCCTACGAAGCGCTCCGGCACTACAGCGAGCGGTCGATGACCTTCCGCTTCGTGTCCAACGTCGACGGCACGGATTTCGCCGAGGCGGTGCAGGGTCTCGATCCGGCGGAAACGCTGTTCATCGTCTCCTCCAAGACCTTCACCACGCTCGAGACCATGACCAACGCGCACACGGCGCGGGACTGGCTGCTGGCCGGTCTCGGCGGCGAGCAAGCCGCCACGGCCAGGCATTTCGTCGCCGTCTCGACCAACGCCCAGGAAGTAACGAAGTTCGGCATCGACACCGCCAACATGTTCGGCTTCTGGGACTGGGTCGGCGGGCGTTATTCGATGGATTCCGCCATCGGGCTCTCGACCATGCTCGCCATCGGGCCCGACAATTTCCGCGCCATGCTGGGCGGCTTCCACGAGATCGACGAGCATTTCCGCACCGCGCCGTTCGAGCGCAACCTGCCGGTGCTGATGGGCCTGCTCGCTCTCTGGTACAACAACTTCTTCGGCGCCCAGACCGTCGGCGTGTTTCCCTATGAGCAGTACCTCAAGCGCTTTCCTGCGTATCTCCAGCAACTCACCATGGAGAGCAACGGCAAGCACGTGACGCTCGACGGTAGTCCGGTGGACTACGACACTGGCCCGATCTACTGGGGCGAGCCCGGCACCAACGGGCAGCACTCCTTCTACCAGCTGATCCATCAGGGGACGCGCCTCATTCCGTGCGACTTCATCGCTTTCGCCCATCCGCTCAATCCGCTTGGCCGCCATCACGACATGCTGCTGGCCAACGTCTTCGCCCAGGCCGAGGCGCTGGCCTTCGGCAAGACGGCGAAGCAGGTCAAGGCCGAGGGCACGGCCGACTGGCTGGTGCCGCACCGGCTGTTCGAGGGCAATCGTCCGTCGAACACCATCCTGCTCGATGAATTGACGCCGGCCGCGCTCGGCAAGCTGGTGGCGCTCTACGAACACAGCGTCTTCACCCAGGGTTCGATCTGGCAGATCGATTCCTTCGACCAGTGGGGCGTCGAGCTCGGCAAGGCGCTCGCCCAGCGCATCATCCCCGAGCTCGAGGACGCCGCCGAGCCCAAGCTCGAGCATGACAGCTCGACCAACGCGCTGATCCGCCGCTATCGCAAGATGAAGCAAGTCACCTGAGGGGAGTTGACCAATGCAGTTGGGAATGATCGGCCTTGGCCGGATGGGAGCGAACATGGTTCGCCGCCTCCTGAAGGGCGGCCACGAATGCGTGGTGTTCGACATGTCGCCCAAGGCGGTGGCCGAATTGGTGAAGGAAAAAGCCGTCGGCACCGCCTCGCTGGCCGAGTTCGTCAAGAGCCTGACGAAGCCGCGCGCGGTCTGGCTGATGGTGCCGGCGGGCGTGGTCGACAAGACCATCGCCGATCTGGCGCCTCACCTCGAGGCCGGAGACATCCTGATCGACGGCGGCAACTCCTACTATATTGACGACATCCGCCGGGCGAAGGAGCTGGCGCCGAAGTCCATCCACTATGTCGATGTCGGCACCAGCGGCGGCGTGTGGGGGCTCGAGCGCGGCTACTGCATGATGGTCGGCGGCGAGGCCGACACGGTGAAACGCGTCGAGCCGATCTTCACCACCCTGGCACCCGGCCGCGGCGACATCGCGCGCACGCCGGGCCGCGACAAGGCGGGCGGCACGGCCGAGCAGGGCTGGCTGCATTGCGGGCCCAACGGCGCCGGCCATTTCGTCAAGATGGTGCACAACGGCATCGAGTACGGCGTCATGGCGGCCTATGCCGAGGGCATGGCGGTTCTCAAGGCAGCCAATATCGGCAAGCGCACCGGCAAGGTCGACGCCGAAACGACGCCGCTGCGCGAGCCCGAGCACTACCAGTATGATCTCAACCTGCCCGACATTGCCGAACTGTGGCGGCGCGGCAGCGTCATCGCGTCCTGGCTGCTCGACCTGCAGGCCGCGGCGTTGATCGAGGATCCGAACCTGGCGAAATTCGCCGGCCGGGTGTCCGATTCCGGCGAGGGCCGCTGGACGATCAAGGCGGCGATCGACGAGGGCGTGCCGGCGCATGTCCTGTCGTCGGCGCTCTACGAGCGGTTCAGCTCGCGCGGCGAGGCGGATTTCGCCGACAAGCTGCTCTCGGCCATGCGCTACGAGTTCGGCGGGCATATCGAGAAGCCGGCGGGATCATCATAATTCCTCCCCTTCGCGGAGTCCGCGAAGGGGCGTGGCGCTTTTGGCCGCAAGGCGGCCAAAACGCCTGGCCCGCGCAGTGGGCGGAGGGGTCATGAGCACCGCGACTGATGCTCATGACCCCTCCGTCGGCGTAAGACGCCGACACCTCCCCAGCTTCGCTGGGGAGGAAGTGAGTACGAGAGGCATTGCATGAATCAGGAAGAGCTCGACCAACTCGCCATCAATACCATCCGCACGCTCTCCATCGATGCAGTCCAGCAGGCGAAGTCGGGTCATCCCGGCACGCCGATGGCACTGGCGCCGCTGGTCTACACGCTGTGGAACCGGATCCTGAACTTCGACCCGAAGGACCCGATCTGGCCCGGCCGCGACCGCTTCGTGCTGTCCAACGGCCACGCCTCGATGCTGCTGTGGTCGATGCTCTTCCTGACGCGCACCCAGGCCGTGAACGCCGACTACGAGAACCTGGGCAAGCCCTCGGTCACGCTCGACGACATCCGCCATTTCCGCCAGCTCGACAGCAAGGCGCCGGGCCATCCGGAATATCACTGGGTGTCGGGCGTCGAGACCACGACGGGTCCGCTGGGCCAGGGCATCGCCACCAGCGTCGGCATGGCGATCGCGCGCAAGTGGCTGGCCAGCCGCTACAACAAGCCGGGCTTCGAGCTGTTCGACTACAATGTCTACGCGATCTGCGGCGACGGCTGCCTGATGGAGGGCGTGGGCTCGGAGGCGGCGTCGCTCGCGGGTCACCTCCAGCTCGACGACCTGTGCTGGATCTACGACAACAACCACATCACCATTGAGGGCAAGACCAGCATCACCTTCACCGAGGATGTCGCCGCGCGCTTCCTTGCCTATCGCTGGAACGTGCTGCGCGTCGGCGACGCCAACGACTTGACCCGCATCGAGGACGCGTTGGAGGTCTTCCGCAAGACCACGGATCGTCCGACCTTGATCATCCTCGACAGCCACATCGGCTACGGCTCTCCCCACAAGATCGATACCGCGGCGGCCCACGGCGAGCCGCTGGGCGACGACGAGGTCAAGCTCACCAAGCGCGCCTATGGCTGGCCGGAGGATGCCAAGTTCCTGGTGCCCGACGGCGTGATGGACACGTTCGACAAGGGCATCGGCGCGCGCGGCGCCGAGGCGCGGCGGCGCTGGGAGGCGCTCTTCGCCGACTATCGCAAGCAGTTCCCGGAGCTCGCCGCCGAGATCGACCAGATGCAGCGGCGCGAGCTGCCCAAGGGATGGGACCGCAACCTGCCGAGCTTCAAGGCCGATCCCAAGGGCATCGCCGGCCGCGACGCCTCGGGCGAGGTGCTGAACGTGCTTGCCCAGAATGTTCCCTGGTTCCTCGGTGGTTCGGCGGACCTCGGCTCGTCGAACAAGACGACGCTGAAATTCGCCGGCGCCGGCGACTTCGAACCCGGCAGCCCCGGCGGCCGCAATTTCCATTTCGGCATCCGCGAGCATGCCATGGCGGCGATCGTAAACGGGATGTCGCTGTCCAAGCTTCGGGCCTTCGGCGCGACCTTCTTCATCTTCAGCGATTACGCGCGGCCGGCGATCCGGCTGAGCGCCCTCATGGAACTGCCGACCATTCTCGTCTTCACCCATGATGCCATGGGCGACGGCGAGGATGGGCCGACGCATCAACCGGTCGAGCAGCTCGTCTCGTTGCGTGCCATCCCGGGCCTGGTCGTGCTGCGGCCGGGCGACGCCAACGAGGTGGTAGAAGCCTATCGCTACATCCTGCAGCTCCGTCACCAGCCGGCGGTGCTCGCCTTGTCGCGCCAGCCTCTGCCGACGTTCGACCGCGGCAAGTACGCATCGGCGGCGGGTGTCGCGCGGGGTGCGTATGTCATGGCGGACGCGCCGGGCGGCCCGCCCGAGATCATCCTCATCGCGTCGGGCAGCGAGGTCGCGCTGATCGTCGAGGCCCATGAAGTGCTGGTGACCCGCGGGATTCGTTCCCGCATCGTATCCATGCCCTCGTGGGACATCTTCGAGCACCAGCCGCAATCCTATCGCGAGGAGGTGCTGCTGCCCGGCTTGAAGGCGCGCATCGCCGTCGAGCAGGCGTCGGCGTTGGGCTGGGAGCGCTACGTGGGTGACCAGGGCCGGGTCATCGGCATGAAGGCGTTCGGCGCCTCTGCGCCGCTCAAGGAGCTGCAGCGCAAGTTCGGCTTTGAGCCCGACAACGTCGTCGCGGCGGCCTTGGAAATGCTCGGGCGCAAGTAAGATCGGCAGGGAGGAAGCAGAAGCCATGGCGAACAGCCCATCCACCACCACCAAGGCTGTGGCGAAGGCCGAGACCGTGGCAGTCGCGCCACCCTGCGCCATGGTGATCTTCGGCGCCGGCGGCGATCTGACCAAGCGCCTGGTCACGCCGGCGCTCTACAATCTCGTCACCGCCAAGCGGCTGCCCGATGGCTTCCGGCTGGTCGGCGTCGACCATGGCAACAGGACCGCGGACGACTGGCGCAAGACCCTAACCGACATGATGAACGAATTCGTCACCAGCCGTGATGGCGAGTTCCAGGCCGACCACATCGACCCGGCGGCCTGGCGTTGGTTGACCGACCGCATGACCTACCTGCAAGGCGACTTCGAGGACCCGCAAACCTACAGCCGTCTCAAGGAGCAGCTTGCGGGGCTCGACAAGACGGCCGGCACGGCGGGCAACCATCTCTTCTATCTCGCCGTCGCCCCCCGCTTCTTCAGCGTCGTCGTGGCCGCCCTTGGGGCGGCGGACATGGTCAAGGAAGAAGGCGGACAATGGCGGCGTGTCGTCATCGAGAAGCCGTTCGGGCATGACCTGGCCTCGGCAAAGGCGCTCAACGCCGCGATCCTGAAG
>DATGZZ010000423.1:0-5547 GCA_035296945.1 Reyranella sp. | reverse complement strand
CGGCCCCAACGGTGCGGGCAAGACCACGCTGCTGGGAGCGGCGATCGGTCTGCTGCCGTGGCGCGGCCGCATGTCGTTCGACGGCATCGACCTCCGGCGGCTCGACGTCGAGGCGCGCATCGAACGCGGCTTCTGCCTGGTGCCCGAGACGCGCGAGCTGTTCGGCGACCTCTCGGTATCGGACAACCTTTTGTTGGGCGGCTATTCGCGGCGTCGCGATTCGGCCGGGCTGAAACAGAGCCTTGCCGACGTCTACGGGCGCTTCCCGCGCCTCGATGAACGTCGCAACCAGAAGGCCTCGACCCTGTCCGGCGGCGAGCGCCAGATGCTGGCGCTGGGCCGCGCCTTGATGGCCAAGCCGCGGCTGCTGATGCTCGACGAGCCGAGCCTGGGCCTGGCGCCGATCATCGTCCGCGAGGTCTTCCGCATCATCGCCTCCCTACGCGAGCTCGGCGTGTCGATCCTGCTGGTCGAGCAGAATGCGCGCGCCGCCTTGGAAACGGCCGATTTCGGCTATGTGCTGGAGACTGGCGAGATCGTCCATTCCGGCGCCGCCGCAGATTTGATGCACGACCCGCGCGTCACCGCGAGCTACCTGGGTGGACACGGATAATATTTTAGGTTTAAACTTTTAGGCTTCAAGAGTATATCATCGTCTTGCCGGACCGCGGGCCTCCAGGCCCGCTCATGATCATGATGCGGGCCTGGAGGCCCGCGGTCCGAAGAAGGATGAGCGGACCTGGAGGTCCGCGCTCCAAAGAAGGAGAGCTGAGGTGAAGGTCGCTGTTCTCGGCGCCGGCCCCGCCGGCCTCTACTTCGCCATCTCGATGAAGCGCCGCAATCCCGCGCACGAGATCACCGTGTTCGAGCGCAACAAGCCCGACGACACGTTCGGCTGGGGCGTCGTGCTGTCGGCCGAGACGCTCGACAATCTCGCGGCCAACGACGCCGTCAGCGCGGCCTGGATCCGCGAATACTTCGCCTACTGGGACGACATCGCCGTCATCCACAAGGGCGTGCGCACGGTGTCGACCGGGCACGGCTTCTGCGGCATCGGCCGCAAGCGGCTGCTCCTGCTGCTGCAGCGGCGCGCCCGCGACCTCGGCATCGAGCTTAGCTTCGAGACCGAGATCGACGATCCCAGGCCTTTCATGGAAAGCCACGACCTGGTGATCGGCGCGGACGGGCTCAATTCGCGTGCGCGCTCGGCCTTCGCCGAGGTCTTCAGGCCCGATATCGACGTGCGCAAGTGCAAGTTCGTCTGGCTCGGCACCCGCCAGAAGTTCGACGACGCCTTCACCTTCATCTTCGAGGAGACCGAGCACGGCTGGGTGTGGGCGCACGCCTACCAGTTCGAATCCGAGACCGCGACCTTCATCGTCGAATGCAGCGAGGAGACCTGGGCCAAGTGGGGCTTTGGCGACATGACGCGCGAGCAGTCGATTGCGGCCTGCGAGCGGATCTTCGCCAAGCATCTCGGTGGCCACAGCCTGATATCCAATGCCGGCCATTTGCGCGGCTCGGCCTGGATCAATTTCCCGCGCGTGCTCTGCGAGCGCTGGTCGCACAAGAACCTCGCCCTCTTGGGCGATGCCTCGGCGAGCGCACATTTCTCGATCGGCTCGGGCACCAAGCTCGCCCTGGAGAGCGCGGTCGCCCTCGCCGACTACCTCCACTCCGAGCCCGGCCTCTCGGCGGCGTTCGACAAGTACGAGAGCGCGCGGCGCACCGAGGTGCTGCGCCTGCAGTCGGCCGCGCGCAACTCGCTGGAATGGTTCGAGGAGGTCGAGCGCTATCTCGAGCTCGACCCCGTGCAGTTCAACTACTCGCTGCTGACCCGCTCGCAGCGCATCAGCCACGAGAACCTGCGGCTGCGCGATCCCGAATGGCTGGGCGGCGCCGAAGCGTGGTTCCAGCGTCGCGCCGGCAACACCGACAACGTGCGGCGCGCGCCGATGTTCGCGCCCTTCCAGCTGCGCGACCTCCGGCTCGAGAATCGCGTCGTCGTCTCGCCGATGGCGCAGTACAAGGCGGTCGACGGCTGCCCGACCGACTGGCACTTCGCCCACTATGCCGAGCGCGCCAAGGGCGGCGCGGGACTGGTCTATATCGAGATGACCTGCGTCAGTCCCGAGGGCCGCATCACGCCAGGCTGCACCGGTTTCTATGCGCCCGAGCACGAGGTCGCCTGGAAGCGCCTGGTTGACTTCGTGCATGCCGAGACCGAGGCCAAGATCTGCGCCCAGATCGGCCATTCCGGCGCCAAGGGATCGACCCAGCTCGGCTGGCAGCAGATCGACGCCCCGCTGGAGAGCGGCAACTGGCCGCTGATCTCGGCATCCGACGTCGGCTGGTCGCCGGCGAATCAGGTGCCCAAGGCGATGGATCGTTCCGACATGGCGCGCATCAAGGGGCAGTTCGTTGCGTCGACGGAGATGGCGGCGCGCTGCGGCTTCGACATGCTCGAAATCCACGCCGCGCACGGCTATCTGCTGTCGTCCTTCATTACGCCGCTTACCAATCATCGCACTGACGAATACGGCGGCTCGCTGGAGAACCGGCTGCGCTATCCGCTGGAGATCTTCCACGCCGTGCGCACGGTCTGGCCGGCGCACAAGCCGATCTCCGTGCGCATCTCGGCCAACGACTGGATGGGCGACGAGGGCATCGCACCGGCCGAGGCCGTCGAGATCGCGCGGCTGCTGCAGGCGGCCGGCGTCGACATCTGCGACGTGTCGGCCGGCCAAACCTCGATCCGCGCCCGCCCGGTCTATGGCCGCATGTTCCAGACGCCGTTCTCCGACCGCATCCGCAACGAGACCGGCATGGCCACCATGGCGGTGGGCAACATCTACGAGCCCGACCACGTCAACTCGATCCTGCTGGCCGGCCGCGCCGATCTCGTCTGCCTGGCTCGGCCACATCTCGCCGATCCCTACTGGACCCTGCATGCCGCGGTGCAGCTCGGCGACCGCGACGTGAAATGGCCCGATCCTTATCTCAACGGCCGTGACCAGCTCTACCGGCTGGCCGACCGGACCGCGACCACCGGGGGAGTTGGGGGGCTAAAGGTATGATCTTAGGCAAACATGCGCTGGTGACGGGCGGCGGCACGGGCGTCGGACGGGCGATCGCGCTCGCGCTCGCCGAAGCAGGCGTTTCCGTCACCATCTGCGGCCGCCGCAAGGCCAAGCTCGAGGCCGTGGCCGGCGAGAATGCCCGGATCTTCCCCATCGCGGCGGACGTCACCGACGAGGCGGCGATGACGGGCCTCTACGCCGAGGCCGAGGAGCTCCGGGGACCGTTCGACGTCGTCGTGGCCAATGCCGGCGGAGCGGAAAGCAGCCCGGCGCATAAGACGTCGCTCGCCGACTGGCAGCGTGCGCTGGATCTCAACCTGACCGGATCATTCCTGACCGTGAAGCCCGCGCTCGCCGGCATGACCAAGCGCAAGGCTGGCCGGATCGTCTTCGTCGCCTCGACGGCGGGACTGAAGGGCTACGCCTATGTGGCGCCCTATGTGGCGGCCAAGCACGGCGTCGTCGGCCTGATGCGGGCACTGGCGACCGAGACGGTGAGATCGGGCGTGACCGTCAACGCCGTGTGCCCCGGCTTCGTCGAGACCGAGATGCTGGAGGAGTCCGTCCAGCGCATCGTCCGCACCACCGGCCGCACCGTCGAGCAGGCGCGTACAAGCCTCGCCGCCACCAACCCGCAGGGCCGCTTCATCCAGCCGAAGGAAGTCGCGGCCGCGGTGCTGTGGCTCTGCAGCGAGGCGGCGGGCTCGGTCACCGGCCAGGCGCTCTCGCTGTCGGGAGGCGAGACGTGGTGAGCGGACCGCTCTCCGCCTCGAAGGAGAAGCTCCGGCTGTGGATCCGGCTGCTGCGCGCCTCGCGCATCATCGAGGGCGAGCTGCGGGAGCGGCTGAGCAAAGAGTTCGACACCACCTTGCCGCGCTTCGACGTCATGGCCGCGCTCTACCGCACGCCGGACGGCATGCTGATGAGCGACCTGTCGCGCTTCCTGCTGGTCAGCAACGGCAACGTCACCGGCATCGTCGACCGCCTGGTGTCGGAAGGGCTGGTGCAGCGCAGCCGGCGCAACGGCGATCGCCGCACGTCGATCGTGCAGCTCACGCGGACCGGCAAGGATACGTTTCGCACCATGGCGGCCGCCCATGAACGCTGGGTCGGCGAGCTGCTGGCCGGCGTCACCAAGAGCGACGCGCGGCAGCTCACGTCGATGTTGAAGGGCTTTCGCAGCAACTGGGAGGGACGGGAATGACCAAGATGGCGGGCTTCCGGCCGAAGCACTTCCTCTGGCAGGTCGAGGGCAAGGTGGCGCGCGTGCAGCTCGACCGGCCGGAGCGCAAGAACCCGCTCACCTTCCAGTCCTATGCCGAGCTGCGCGACACTTTCCGTGAGCTGCGCGATGCCGAGGACGTCGACGTGGTGGTGTTCCTGCCCAACGGCGGCAATTTCTGCTCGGGCGGCGACGTGCACGACATCATCGGCCCGCTGGTCGCCATGGAGATGAAGGAGTTGCTGGCCTTCACACGCATGACCGGCGATCTCGTGAAGGCGATGCTGAACTGCGGCAAGCCGATCATCACCGCCGTCGACGGCGTCGCCGTGGGGGCGGGCGCGATCATCGTCATGGCCTCCGATATCCGCATCGCCACGCCCGAAGCCAAGACCGCGTTCCTGTTCACGCGCGTGGGGCTCGCTGGCTGCGACATGGGCGCGTGCGCGATCCTGCCCCGCATCATCGGCCAGGGCCGCGCCGCCGAGCTTCTTTATACCGGCCGCAGCATGTCGGCGGCGGAAGGCGAGCGCTGGGGTTTCTATAATCGCCTGGTCGAGGCCACGGCGCTCGAAGCCGACGCACTCGACATGGCCCGACGCATCGCCTCCGGGCCGACCTTCGCGCACGGCATCACCAAGACCCAGCTGAACCAGGAATGGTCGATGAGCCTCGACCAGGCGATCGAGGCGGAGGCCCAGGCGCAGGCGATCTGCATGCAGACCCGCGACTTCGAGCGCGCCTACCGCGCGTTCGTCGCCAAACAGACGCCGGTGTTCGAAGGGACTTAAGCGATGCTGGGACCGAGCGCACACATCGATACGTTCAGCCGCGACAACCTACCGCCTGCGGCGCAGCTGCCGGCCTTCAACCTGTCCGGCTTCGACTATCCCGAGCGCCTGAACGTCGCCGTCGAGCTGACCGACCGCATGGTCCAGAAGGGCTTTGGCGACAACACCGCGCTGATCGGCAACGGCCGACGCCGGACCTACAAGGAGCTGACCGACTGGAGCAACCGGCTGGCGCGCGCCCTGGTCGAGAATTACGGCGTGCGGCCCGGCAACCGGGTGCTGGTCCGCGCCGCCAACAACCCGGCCATGGTCGCCTGCTGGCTGGCGGCGACCAAGGCCGGCGCCGTCGTGGTCAACACCATGCCCATGCTGCGGGCGGGCGAGCTGTCGCAGATCGTCGACAAGGCCAGGATCGCGCTGGCGCTCTGCGACACGCGCCTGATGGACGAGCTGG
>DATGZZ010000422.1:0-8442 GCA_035296945.1 Reyranella sp. | reverse complement strand
CGCTTCTCCATCGCCGCGGCCAAGAGCCAGGCCTCCGATTTCGCCCAACGAATCGCTGCCATCTCGCACCAGTCGATGGGCGCCATGGGCTTCACCCACGAGCACGTCCTGCACCACTACACGCGCCGCCTCTGGGTATGGCGCCGAGATTTCGGCAGCGAGACCTTTTGGGGCGACAAGATCGGCGCGGCCTATGCCAAGGCCGGCCCCGAGGCACTGTGGGCGTCGCTCAGCGCCAGCAAGTACGCGGCCTGATCCTGCCTGGCCAAGCATACTTTTTCAGGCTGACTGGGCGGGATTCCAGAGCAGATCCGAGTCACCCTTTGGTCACAGCTTCGCGAGGCATGGTCACACAGCAAGGTGGCATGTCTTCGCTAGCATCGGCTGCATCCATTCATCGTCGCCAGCACGAGGAGAGGGCCAATGACGACTCTCTATGCGGCGAACGATGGCTCCGAACGGCCGCCTGAGAAAACCGGCGTCTTTGCGCGCCTCAAGGATTTCCTGCGCCCCTTCTTCTTGCGGGCGCGCGCCGGTCTTTTGCGGCGCGGACCAGCGCCGTCATGGGAGCAATCGTTTCGCGTCCTGCGCCATCACGGCGTTCAGCCGGCGACGGTGTTCGACATCGGGGTGGCCTACGGCACTTACGAGCTCTACCGCGCTTTTCCCGACGCTCACTATCATCTGATCGATCCGACGCGTGAATCTCTGCACCACATGCGCCTGCTCTCGCGCCAGCTGCGTTGCGACATTCATGCCGTGGCGCTGGGCGACCGCGACGGCGAGACGACGATTGAGATTCGCCCAGACATCCAGGCAGCGACGCTGCTCGAGGACGTCACGCCGCGCGAAATCGTGCGTCACGATCGCGTGCCGCTTCGCCGCTTCGATTCGCTGATCGGCGAAATCGCCCGCCCGGCACTCGCCAAGATCGATGTCCAGGGCGCCGAGCTGATGGTGCTCGAAGGCATGACGGGGCGAATGGCCAGCATGGACGCAGTCATCGTCGAGACCAGCACCATCAGCAGTGTCAAGGGTGGCGCGGAAGTCCACGACATCGTGCGCTTCATGCACGACCATGGTTTCGTCGTCGCCGACATCGTCGGCATTACACGTCGCCCGCTCGACGGCGCTACTGCCCAACTCGACCTTCTGTTCCTGCCCGAGCAGGACTCGCCGGTGCGCCGCGACCGGCGCTGGTCCGAAGCGGCATGAGTTGACGGCTCTCCTGTCGCTGGAGGCGCAACAGGCGCCGGGCACGCCAACGACGACGGAAACACTTGATACGGTTGCAGTCGTTGATCTTTCAACACTCGACCTGGATCATGCCGAAGAGGGGTGTCTGGAGCTGAACCGGAGGCGAGTCCGTGTCGCGTTTGTGTGCAAGTATCGCGGAGATCGACTCGAACACGAGCCCTTCCGATGGAACGTGATGCCATCGGTGCGGCACGGGCAACAAATCGTCCGAATCTGCCGATCCTGACGACGCTGCGCTTCTTCGCGGCAGCCGAGGTCGTCGCCTTTCACGTCGCCCAGACCAGGCCTGGTTGGGCGAGACCCGCGGATTTCCTGTCGGGTCTGGTGTCGGGCGGCTACGCGGCGGTCATTTTCTTCTTCGTGCTGTCGGGCTTCATCCTTGCCTACGCCCATACCGGAGAGAGCGAGCGCTCGGCCTGCAATGTGAAGGCGGCGCGGTTCTGGCGACTGCGTTTTGCCCGCATCGCGCCAGCCTATTACCTGGGGCTTCTGCTCGCCTTGCCGATTCTTGTCCAGGTCGTCGCGCAGTCGCAGGCGTCAGGCTGGTCGGTGGCGTTCGGCATGACGTCGGTGATGCTTTTCGCGCAGGCGTGGTGGCCGGCTTACACGACACTCTGGAATTTTCCCGCCTGGTCATTGTCGGTGGAATGCGCGTTCTATGCTCTCTTCCCCTGGCTGGCGCGCTCGCTCGCGCGCTGGCCCGCCGCGGCGGTGCTCGTGGGAAGCTACGCTCTCATCGTGCTGACCGATGGCTACCGCGGCGAGCTCCTGTGGCGCGCAGGCCTGCTCGGGCCGGTGCCGAAGAGCGATTGGCTGGTGCTAAGCGCCTTTCCGATCCTCTACCTGCCGCTGTTCATCTTCGGCATGGCGCTGGCGCGTCTCTATCTGTTCGGTCGGGTGCTGTCGCCCAGGCTCCATGCGGCGATGCTTGGGATCGGCGTCGCCCTGATCGTGCTGATCTTCGGTGCCACCTGGATGCTGCCGGGTTGGACGCGCAGCGATCCGGCCCTTGCGCTCGTCTTTGCGTTGATCGTCTTCGGCGGCGCGGGTGCCGCTGGCACCTTTCCGCTGCTCGCGCGGCCGTCCTTCGTCCTGCTCGGCGAGGCCAGCTACTCGATGTACATCCTCCACATTCCGCTGCGCGTTTGCTGGGACAATCTGGCCGCCGCGGTGCCGGGCCTCAACGCGATGCCGTGGGTGAACTTCCCGTTGTATTTCGGGTTCGTCGTCCTTGTGTCGGTCGTGGTGTTTCGCGTGGTCGAAACGCCGCTGCGGAAATGGATTGCCGGCCGCACGGAGCCAGGTCATGCCGCCGGTATCGCGCCGGTCCTGCAGGCAGCTAGCGCGTCGTCCGCGCGAGCCTGATCGCGACCAAAGACCTGCGCCGCTGTTCTGCGTGCCGAAAGGGCTGCCCGCATTGATCACAGCGGGACTCATCAGGTCTGCATCCGTAGCAATTGTCACTGGCTGGAGAGGCGCGCAGCATGGCGCTGCTGAGCACCGATAGTCGGAGTGTCTACGCGTAAACCTCGAGACCAATTTGGGAGGTTTAGCAGATGTCCGTGTCCGTCACGCCCGCATCATCGCCGTCGAACGTGCCTTGGTGGAAGGAACCCACCAAGGACCAGTGGTATGCCTACATTGCCGCCTGGCTCGGTTGGACGCTCGATGCGTTCGACTTCACCATCTTCCTGCTGATCATGGTGCCGATCGCCCAGGAGTTTGATGTCCCCATCACCGCGGTCGCCATCGTCTTCACCTTGACCTTGTGGCTGCGGCTGGTCGGCGCCACTGCCGCCGGCTGGATGGCCGATCGCATGGGACGCAAGACGCCGCTGATGATCTCCATCCTCTGGTACTCGCTTTGCAACTTCATCGCAGGCTTCTCGCCGTCCTTCTACTTCCTGCTGTTCTGGCGCGCGCTGCTCGGCATCGGCATGGGAGCCGAATGGCCGGCCGGAGCCGCCCTTGCCATGGAATCTTGGCCCGCCCGCTCGCGAGGTTTCATGAGCGGAATCCTGCAGGGTTCGTGGGGCCTGGGCTTCGCGCTATCGGCTCTGGCCTACGGCTTGCTTTACGAGGACATCGGTTGGCGTGGCCTCCTGTGGATTGGCATCCTGCCGGCGCTGGTGGTCGTGTGGATCCGCTTCTTCGTCAAGGAGCCGGAAGTGTGGGCCGAGAACAAGCGGCTGCAGACCGAGAAGAAGGCCGAGGTCCACGCACCGCTGTTCGCCATCTTCAAGCGCCAGCATATCTACAACACGCTGACCGGCTGCCTGTGGATGGGGGCCGCGTTCTGCGTCTACTACTCGATCTGGGCGCTGTTCTCGACCTACCTGCAGAAGGAGCTGAACTGGACGCCCGGCATGGTCGCCACCCCATTGTTCTGGGCCAACATCGTGGTCTTCGCAGGATCAGGCTTGTGGGGTCTGGTGGCCGATAAATGGGGCAGGCGGCCCGCCATCATCGTGCCCTGCATCATCGCCGTCTTCGTGACGCCGCTCTACCTGTGGACCGCCGATCCCTTGTGGATCGTGTTCGGCTTCATCCTGCAGGGCGTGTTCGGCGGCTCGATCTACGGCCAGAACCCGAGCTATCTCAGCGAGCGCTTCCCGACCGAGGTGCGCGCCACCGCCTCGGGCTTCGTCTATCACCAGGGCGCGATCTGGGGCGGCCTGGTGGCGCCGGTCATCAGCTACTTTGCGGTCGAGCAGAAGATGGGCTTCGCCATGCCGATGATGGTGAGCACCATCGTGTTCCTGCTGATCGTGATCGTCGCGGTGGCGCTGGGGCCGGAGACGAAAGGCAAGATCCTCACTGCCGATCTCGAGACGATGAAGGCGGCGGAAGCGCCTTGAGTTGACGCGTAGCCCTCTCAGATTCCTTCCCCGTCTTACGGGGGAGGGTCGGGTGGGGGAGAGCCCCAGCCGTGCTCTCGAACATTTCAGATCATGATCTGAAAGCGGACGCGTGGACTTTGTGGCCTTCCCCCTCCCCGCCTCCCCCGTAAGACGGGGGAGGTGAAAGAGGGGGGTGCCTTCTTCATCCCTTGATCTCCACGCCGGCCCATTCCTCCAGGACCTTGGCGATGTAGGTGAAGTCGGAGCCCGCGCCGAACCTCGCGCGGGTCACCGCCAGCATCTCGCGCACGGCGCCGCCCACCACCATGGGCACGCCCATCGCCTCGGCTTCCTCCACGCAGAGCCGCACGTCCTTGTAGGAGAGGCCGGTGGTAAAGCCGAAATCGAAGGTGCGCGGCAGGATCGCGCGCGGGAACTTGTCCTGGCTGGCGCTGTTGCGGCCGCTCGAGGCGTTGATGATGTCTATGAGCACCTTGGCGTCCAAGCCGGCCTTGACGCCCATCGCCATCACTTCCGATGTCGCGACCATGGCCGTCGCCGCCAAGAGATTGTTGGCAAGCTTCGCGGTCTGCGCCAGTCCCGGCTTCTCGCCGGCATGGAAGAGCTTGCCGAACACTTTTAGCACCGGCTCGAGCTTCTGATAGGCGGGCGCGGGGCAGGACACCATGACGGCAAGCGTGCCGGCCTTGGCGCCGATGACGCCGCCGCTCACCGGCGAATCGACCCAGGCGATCTTGCGTTCAGCGAGCTTGCCCGCCACTTCGGTCGCCACACCAGGCCCGGTCGTCGACAGGTCGATCACCGTGCGTACCTTCGAGCCGTTGATCAGGCCGCCATTGCCGCCCAGTGCTACCTCGCGCACGACATCCGGCGTCGGCAGGCTCATGAACACCGTGTCGGCCATCGAGGCGACTTCGGCCGGGGAGGCGGCAAGCTCGGCGCCGCGCGCCACCAGGGGTCCGGTCGCCTCGTCCGACACGTCGTAAACGCACAGCCGATAGCCGGCATCGAGCAGCCGGTTGGCCATGGGACCGCCCATGCGCCCGACGCCGACGAAGCCCAGGAGATCAGCCATTGTCGTTCCTCCGCCCGTTCTGGTATCGCTACCAACCTATAGGGAGGGCAGGGATGGCCGGCAAGGCCAACGGCCGCAAGGCGCGCAACGGACGCAACGGCGCCGGCGAGATCACCATGAGCGACATCGCGCGCCATGCCGGCGTCTCGCCGATGACGGTGTCGCGCGCACTCAGCGATCCGCCGAGCGTATCGGACAAGATGCGCCGCAAGGTCGACGCCGCGGTGCGCCAGTTCGGCTACCTGCCCAATCGCATCGCCGGCAGCCTGTCGTCCAAGCGCTCCAACGTGATCGGGCTGGTCGTGCCGTCGATCCGCAACTCGCTCTACGCCGCCATGATCCATGCCATCTCCGACGTGGCGCGCGCCAACGGCCTGCACCTGATGATCGTCAACGCCGGCCATGGATTGGAGGAGGAGGAGGCATTGGTCTCGGCGCTGCTGGCGCAGCGGGTCTGCGGCCTGGTGCTGCACAACACCGCCCATTCCAAGCGCCTGCGCGAGCTTCTGGCGCGCACCGACATTCCGGTGGTCGAGACCGGCAACCTGCCGGGCAAGCCGATCGACATGGCGGTGAGCTACTCCAACTTCGACGCCGCACGTGCCATGACCGGCCATCTCGGCCGGCTGGGCTACAAGCGTATCGGCTTCGTCACGTTGCCGCTGCGCGACAACGATCGCTCACGCGAGCGCCGCCGCGGCTATTTCGCGGCGCTGAAGGAGCTTGGCCTACCGGCCGATCCCGGGCTGGTGCTCGAGGCGCCCGGCGGCTTCGCCGAGGGCGCCGACGCCCTGGTCCGCCTGGTGCAGACCCATCCCGACATCGATGCCTGCTTCTTCGCTGGTGACGTTTTGGCCGTCGGCGCGCTGTTCGAATGCCAGCGCCGGGGCTGGGCGGTGCCCGGCCGCATCGCCATCGCGAGCTTCGACGACCTCGACCTGCTGCGCCACACCGTGCCGACGGTGACGACGCTGCGCATCCCGCGGCAGGACATCGGCCGGCGCAGCGCCGAACTTTTGGTCAACCGGCTGCGCGGCGCCTCGCCGCAAAAGGTCAGGATCGATGTCGGCTTCGAGATCGTCCAACGCGAAAGCACCTGAGGAGAAGACATGCTGAAGGGCCGATGTGCGTTGATCACGGGCTCCACCCAGGGCCTGGGCTATGCCTTGGCCGAGCGGCTGGCGGGCGAGGGCTGCAACATCGTGATGAACGGCTTCGGCGAGAAGGACGAGATCGAGAGCCGGCGCCGCAAGCTCGAGAGCGCGCATGGCGTGCGTGCCATCCATCACGGCGCCGACGTGGCCGACGCCGGGCAGATCGCCGATCTCGTGGCGACGGCGCGCAAGACGTTCGGCACCGTGGACGTGCTGATCAACAACGCCGTGGTGCGCTACTTCTCGCCGATCGAAGAGTTCAAGCCCGAGGACTGGGACCGCGCGCTGGCGGTCAACCTGTCGGCCGCCTTCCACACCGTGCGGCTGGCGCTGCCCGGCATGCGCGAGCGCGACTTCGGCCGCATCGTCAACGTCGCCTCGGTCTACGGCCTGTTCGCCACGGTGAACCGCGTCGATTACGTCACGACCAAGACCGCGCTGATAGGCTTCACCCGCGCCATCGCGCTCGAGACGGCGCGAACCAACATCACCTGCAACGCCATCTGCCCCGGCACGATCCCCACGCCCAACATCGAGGCCCGCCTGGAAGCGGAGAGGGTGAAGACCGGCCAGTCGCGCGAGGAGGCCGAACGCGCCTTCCTCGCCACGCGGCAGCCTTCGGGGAAATTCATCGCGCCGGACCGCGTCGCGGCCGTTGTCGCTTTGCTGTGCGGACCTTGCGGCGCCGACATCACCGGCTCGGCCATCCCAATCGACGGAGGCTGGAGCGCCAGTTGATTACGCACCCTGTCATCCCGAGCGCAGCGAGGGACCTTATCCTGCCGCCTCAAAGGTCCCTCGCTGCGCTCAGGATGACAGTCTTCGCATGGCGGCCATCGCACGCTTTTTGGTAGCGATACCATGGCTGCCCGCCTACTATTTCCGCCAACGAGAAGGAGGACACGCTCATGACCATCACCCGCCGACAATTCGCTCCCGCCGCGGCGCTGGCCACGCTTGCCGCATCGCCCGCCTTCGCCCAACAGACGAGTGAGAACGTAAAGTGGCGCTTCACCACGAGCTTCCCCAAGAGCCTCGACACGCTCTTCGGCGCGGCGCAGACCGTCTCCCGCGTCGTCGGCGAGCTGACCGACGGCAAGTTCCAGCTCCAGACCTTCGCCGCCGGCGAGATCGTGCCCGCCCTGCAGGTGCTCGACGCGGTGTCCAACGGCACCGTCGAATGCGGCCACACCTATACCGGCTACTACATCGGCAAGAATCCGAGCTTCATCTTCGACGGCTCGCTGCCCTTCGGCTTCACGCCGCGCCAGCACAATGCCTGGATGATGTTCGGCGATGGCCGCAACTTGATGGACGAGGTCTATGACAGCTTCAACGTCGTCGCTTTCCCGGCCGGCCAGACCGGCGGCCAGATGTTCGGCTGGTTCCGCAAGGAGATCAAAAGCCCGAAGGACTTCGAGGGCCTGAAGATGCGCACCGCGGGCTTCGGCGGCAAGGTCATGCAGAAGCTTGGTGCCGTGCCGCAGCAGATCGCCGGCGGCGAGATCTATCCCGCCATGGAGCGCGGCACGATCGATGCCTGCGAATGGGTCGGTCCCTACGACGACGAGAAACTCGGCTTCAACAAGGTCGCCAAGTACTATTACACGCCGGGTGTCATGGAGCTCGAGGCGACCAACGTGATCATGGTCGGCAAGCAGCCGTGGGCCAGCCTGCCGCCGCGTTACCAGGCCGCCCTGCGCTACGCCGGCAACTATGCGGCGACCGAGATGCTCGCCTCCTACGACGCCAAGAACGCCCAGGCGATCGCTCGCCTGGTGGCCTCGGGCACGCAGCTCTCGGTGTTGCCGGAGGACGTCATCAAGGCGCTGCGCGGCGCGCTCGAGACGGTGCTCGACGAGGAGGCCGCCAGCAACGCGCAGTTCAAGAAGATCCTGGCCAACTGGCGACAGTTCCGCGCCGAGCAGCACCGCTGGTTCTCGATCGCCGACACCCGCGCCGAGCTCGCGGTCTATCGCACCGATCCTCAGCGTTAGGCTGGAGGCAACCCGGGCAGGACCCGGTCGTTCCTTCGCAGGATCTCTCGGAGGAACGACCCATGGCCCGCTACGACGACCGCAATTGGGACGACGCT
>DATGZZ010000421.1:0-2186 GCA_035296945.1 Reyranella sp. | reverse complement strand
GCCACGGGCTTCGACGGCGTCACCGGCCCCTACGATCGCATCGACATCGTCGGGCCGGGTGGACGGCGGCTCAAGGACGACTGGACGGGCATGCCGCGCACCTTTCTCGGTGTTATGGCCGAGGGCTTCCCCAACATGCTGATGGTGCTTGGCCCGCACACCGCGCGCGGCAACATCCCGCGCAACATCGAGGAGATCGTCGACTGGCTGACCGATCTCGTGAGACACATGCGCGACCATGGCCTGAGCCGCGTCGAACCGCGTGCGGAGGAGGTGGCGACATGGGTCGCCGAGGTCGAGCAGGCGGTCGAAGGCCTGCTGTTCAGCGAGGTCAACTCCTGGCAGACCGGCGTCAACCGCAACGTCGAAGGCCGCCAGGTGCGGCGCGTGCTGGGCTATTACGGCGGCGCGGTCGAGTACCGCAAACGCACCGGCGATGTTGCGGCGGGCGGGTATCGCGAGTTGATGTTTGACGCGGGTCGTTAAGGCCGTGCGCAGCGATCAGCGATATTCCTCGCGCCGCCGCCGGCGTCCGTGTCGGGGCCGCCATAGATGCTGCGGTACGCCACCTCGGTAGCGTTGCCGGAAACCTGGCGGACGTCGAACGTGCCCAGCACGCCGCCGGCCGGGTTCTTGGTGATGATCTGCGCGCGACCCGCCGAGAAGGTCGGCGTCACGGCGACCAGCGGAGTTTGCGAGCGCGCCACGATGCAGTTCGCCATCGGCTCCCAGGGCGCCTGGTACATGGCGGTCCAGGTCGGCGGCTTCTGCTCGAGCTGGCCCGCGCTCTGGCAGGCGGTGAGGGCGAAGAGGGTGGCGGCGCCAAGGGCAATTCTTCCGTTCATGGCCGAAGAATGCCTTGGCTCCTGCCCGCTGTCATCCCGAGCGCAGCGAGGGAGCTTTCCTGTGGCCTCAAAGGCCCCTCGCTCCGCTCGGGGTGACAGCGAGGCCGGCCCCTCTAAGCCGCCTTCCTCACCGCACGCGCCACTTCGCCCCAGCGCTCGAGCACCTTCGGATCGACCTCGCGCCAGTGCGAGGCGAGGTAGATCACCAGCCGCTGGGCGATGCCCTTGTAGCGCTCGATCATGCGGTCGGCGACGTCGTCCCACCGCGCCACGATGGCGAACTGGTCCAAGATCTCGTCGGTGATCAGCGCCTCGCTCTTGGCGCTGTCGCCCGTCTTCAGGCAGTCGCGCAGCTGGTCGCGCAGGCCCGTGTGGCCGAGGTCGTCGAACTGGAAGGCGTAGTTCGGCGTGGCGCCATAGAAGGCGATGGTGGTCTTCGCCTCCTTGATCGGCAGCGCCCGCTCCTCCGGCGTGTCGCCCGCCGCGACGATCACCGGGATGATCTTGTCGATCGTCCTGGGATCGCGCCCGGCCCGCGCCGCGCCTTCCGCCAGGCCCGGCAGCAGGCGGTTCTTGATGTACTGCATCGAATGCATGGGATGGACATGCACGCCATCGGCTACCTCGCCTGCCACCCGCACCATGATCGGACCGACGGCCGAGATGTCGACCTTGATGTCCTCGTGATCGTGCCGCGGCGGCGTCCATTGCTCGGTCAGAAGGCTCAACTTGTAATAGGGGCCGTCATGCTGCAGCGGCCCCTCGCGGCGGAACGCCTTCAGGCAGGCTTTCACCGCCTGGACGTAGTCCCTCATCTGCGGCGCGGGCTTGTCGAAGGCGCTGCCGTAGCGCCGGGTGATGTGTGCCTTCACCTGGCTGCCCAGCCCCAGCCGGAACTTGCCCTTGGTGTTCTGCGCCAGCTCCCAGGCGATCTCCGCCGTCACCATCGGGCTGCGCGCAAAGGCGATGGCAATGCCGGTCGAGAAGTGCAGCGACGGCGCCGCCAGGGCCGCGGCGGCGATGTTCATCCACGGCACCTGATGGCCTTCGGTGAACAGCATGCCGGAAAAACCCGCGGCCTCGGTGCGCTTGGCCAACGCCGCCACGTTGTCCCAGGTGGTGGCGCGCGTCATGACGTCGAATTCCATGGTCTGCTTCCTGTGCCGCGATGCGGGTGATTACGTATGACGCCCTTGTCGCGGCCTTGCCACGGCGGAAACAGGCAGGTCAAGCTTGCCCATCGGGGAAATGCGAACCATGACGACCAACACAGGCTCTTATGACTATATCGTCGTTGGCGCGGGCTCGGCGGGCGCCGTCATCGCCGCCCGCGTGACCGAG
>DATGZZ010000420.1:0-3969 GCA_035296945.1 Reyranella sp. | reverse complement strand
ATGAAGTCGTCGACCATGCCGCCCTCCAGCGGCCCGGGACGGTACAAAGCGCCCGCGGCGACGATGTCCTCGAAGCAGTCGGGGCGCAGCTTCTTCAGCAGCTCGCGGAACCCCGATGATTCCAGCTGGAACACGCCGGTGACGTCGGCCTGCGAGATCATCTTGTAGACGCCCGCGTCGTCGAGCGGGATGAGGGAGAGATCCAGCTCCGCCTCGCAGCGCGCGGCGCGCTCACGGTTGACGTGGTCGAGGCAGACCTGGATCACGGTCAGGGTCTTGAGGCCAAGGAAGTCGAACTTCACCAGGCCCGCCGTCTCGACCCATTTCATGTTGAACTGGGTCGCAGGCAACGATTCCTTGTTGTCGGTATCGCGATAGAGCGGCACCAGCTCGTCGAGCGGCCGATCGCCGATCACCACGCCGGCGGCATGGGTCGAGGCGTTGCGGTAGAGGCCTTCCAGCTGCAGCGCCAGATCGATCAGGCGCTTGATCTCCTCGTCAGCCGAATACTGTTCCTTCAGAAGCTGCTCGCTCTCCAGCGCCTGCGCCAAGGTCACTGGCTTGGCCGGATTGTTGGGCACGAGCTTGCAGATGCGATCGACCTGGCCGTAGGGCATGCCGAGCACGCGGCCGACGTCGCGCAGCACCGCCCTCGCCTGCAGCTTGCCGAAGGTGATGATGGCCGCGACGCGATCGTGGCCGTACTCGTCGCGGACGTAGCGGATGACCTGGTCGCGCTTGTCCTGGCAGAAGTCGATGTCGAAGTCCGGCATCGATACGCGCTCGGGATTGAGGAAGCGCTCGAAGATCAGGCCCCAGCGCAGCGGGTCGAGATCGGTGATCTTGAGCGACCAGGCGACCAGCGAGCCCGCGCCCGAGCCGCGGCCCGGCCCGACCGGGATGTCGTGGTCCTTGGCCCACTGGATGAAGTCGGCTACGATCAGGAAGTAGCCTGAGAAGCCCATCTTCTCGATCATGTTGAGCTCGTAGCTCAGGCGATCCTGGTAGGCCTTGAATTCGATGTCGGCCGAAAGGCGGCCGCTGTCCTTGAGGGCCATCAGGCCGGTCTCGGCCATCTCCTGCAGGGCGTCTTTCTCGGCGCGGCCGCCGAGCTTGGTGTAGCGCGGCAGGATCGGCTTGCGCGGCACCGGCATGTAGGCGCAGCGGCGGGCGATCGTCAGGGTGTTGTCGCAGGCCTCGGGCAGGTCGGCGAAGGCCTCCCGCATCTGGGCGGCGGACTTGAAGTAGTGCTCGGGCGTGAGCCTGCGTCGGTTCGGATCCTCGATGTGCGCGCCCTGCTCGATGCATAGCAGCACGTCGTGCGCTTCGTACATCTCGGCCTTCGGGTAGTGCACGTCGTTGGTGGCGACCAGCGGCACGCCTCGCTCGTAGGCAAGATCGAGCAGCGCCGGTTCGATCCGCCGCTCGGCATCCTCGCCATGGCGCTGCAGCTCGAGATAGAGCCGGCCGTCGAACAACGACTGCAGCCGCTCCAGTTGATGGATCGCGGCGGGCGTCTGCCCCGCCAGCAGCAGGCGGCCGAGCGCGCTGCCGGCATAGCCGACCAGCGCCAGCAGGCCCTCGCTATTGCCCTCCAGTTCCGACAGCGGCAGGGCGCACAGCGAACCTGCCTTGAACTCCAGATGCGCTCGGCTCACCAGGCGCATCAGGTTGCGATAGCCTGTCTCGTTCTGGACCAGCAGCGTCAGCCAGTCGGCCGGCACGATCTTGCCCGGCGGAGCGTTACCCGTTCCCTCCTCGCGGCGGATGCCGAGCTCGCAGCCGGTGATGGGCTGGATGCCGCCCTTGGCGGCGTATTGCGCGAACTCCAGCGCGCCGAACAGGTTGTTCCGATCGGTGACGCCGACGGCAGGCATAGCGTTCGCCTTGGCGAGCGACACGATGGCATCGATCTTGTTCGCGCCTTCGGTGAGCGAATAGGCGGACCTGACCTTGAGATGAACGAAGTCGGCGATGGGCACGGGCCACTATTGCGCGCCCATCTTGTGGAAAACGAGGCGAGATTTCTCCCCGGATGCCGCCTGTTTCAGCCTGAGACGGAAGGATTCCGGCGTATCGCTTGCAGCACGGAGCGCCGACGCCGCCAGGACCGGCGCAGTATCAAGCCCACGCCGACCGGCAGGAGCACGAGGATGGCTACGGCCTCGCCGCCGCGGTGGCGGACGGTGGCTCCTTCCCACAAGCCCCAGAGGGCGCCGACGGCCAACGCCAGGCTTGCCAGCAACATGATGCCGAGCAGGGTCAATCCCGCCGGACGGTTCCAGAACCCCAGGCCTTCGGCCACTGACGGTGCGGCACGGCCTGCCGCGGCCATTGCCGTCTGCAGCTGGCTGGCGAAAGCGGCAAGCCCTTCCTGGTCCGGCGGACGGACCAGCCCCTCGCCCGGCGCCAAGCCTGGCGGCAGCGCGAACCGTTCACCATCGCCGGTGGTCATGGTCAACAGGTCGTCCGTTGCGTTCTGCACGCTGCTCAAGGCGGCGATCCCGGTGAAGGGCACGCGCCGCACCCGCCGCCGGCCGGTCAGCGGCACCAGAGGCCGCTCTTCGATCAGCACCGCATCCGCCTCGATCGTCCAGCGATGCCGGCGCAGTGCTGCCAGCATGCACACAACGGCGATCAGCACGAACAGCCCGAGCGTGCCGAGCACCAGGGGCAACAGCTGGTCGCCCGTGGTGGCGATCATCATGGCGGCCGCGATTCCGGCGACCAACAGCGCGATGGCTCCCATCAACCCGCCGAAAGCCAGTGGTGTGTTCCGATACAGGCCCTGATGGGTGAGTGCGGCCATACGGTAGACTTAGCCCTGACCCGTCAGCACGCCATCCTTCAGCGTCACCGTCCGATCCATGCGGCCAGCAAGCTCGGGATTGTGCGTGGCTACCAGCGCCGTCATGCCGGTCTCGCGGACCAACCCCAGAAGCTGGCGGAACACCGCGTCAGCTGTTGAGGCATCGAGATTGCCGGTCGGCTCGTCGGCCAGCAGCACGCGCGGAGCGTTGGCCACGGCGCGGGCAATCGCCACGCGCTGCTGCTCGCCGCCCGACAGCCGGCCCGGCCGGTGATCGGCGCGCTCCTTGAGCTGGACCATGCCTAAAAGCTCGGCGGCGCGGCGGCGTGCCTCGGCCCGCGACTTGCCGTTCAGCATCTGCGGCAGCATCACGTTCTCGATCGCCGAGAACTCGGGCAGCAGGTGGTGGTACTGGTAGACGAAGCCCAGGAATTGGCGGCGCATCACCGTGCGTTCGCGATCGCCCGCCGTGCCGGCCGGCTTGCCGCCGACCACGATGTCGCCCTCGTCCGGCCGCTCCAGAAGTCCGGCGATATGCAGCAAGGTCGACTTGCCGCTGCCCGACTGGCCGACCAGGGCGACGATCTCGCCGGGCTTGAGGTCGAGCGTGATGCCCTTCAGCACTTCGAGGCGCCGGTCGCCCTGCACGAAGGTGCGCTTGATGTCGCGCAACGACAGGGGAAACACCGAATCATTCATGACGCAGCCCTTCGACCGGTTCGACGCGCGTGCTGCGCCAGGCAGGATAGGCCGCCGCCGCCAGCGACAGCAGGATGGCGATGGCGATGATGGACAGCACTTCGGCCGGCTGGACGCGGACCGGCGCCGAGGTGATGAACTCGACTTCGCTCCAGCCCGCGCCCTGGCCACCGGCGTTGGTCAGCAGTACCAACAGCCGCGCGATGCCCTGCATGTTCGCGCAGACCAGCAGGCCGAGACTGGTGCCAACGGCAGTGCCGACCAGGCCGACCGCGGCCGCCGACAGGAAGAAGGCGCGCACGATGGTGCCGGGCGCCGCGCCCATGGTGCGCAGGATGGCGATGCTGCCGCGCTTGACGCGCACCAGCATGGTGAAGCTCGCCACCACGTTCATCGCCGCCACTACGACGATCAGGGTGAGGATGATGAACATCATCACGCGCTCGACCTGCAGCGCGCCG
>DATGZZ010000419.1:0-6050 GCA_035296945.1 Reyranella sp. | reverse complement strand
CGTTCGGCGGCGTGATGCAGGTATCGAACGCCGGTCTGCGCGAAGCGCTGGCACCGATCTGAGGGACGACATGACCATGGGCGACAATATCGACGTTCGCGATCCGAGATTCGGCTCAGTCGTGGCCAAGTCGGCGGCGGCGGAGAAGCTCGCAGGTGGCTTCCTGTTCACCGAAGGCCCGCTCTGGCATGCCCGCGACCGCTACCTGCTGTTCAGCGACATGCCAGGCGACCATATGCGCAAGTGGACGGCAGGCGAGGGCATCTCGACCTTCCGCAAGCCGTGCGCGCAGTCCAACGGCCTCACCTGGGATCGCCAGGGCCGCCTGATCGTCTGCCAGCACGCCACCAGCACGCTCACCCGCACCGAACCTGACGGCACGAGCATCGTTCTCGCCAGCCACCACCAGGGCAAGGAGCTGAACAGCCCCAACGACGTCGTCGTGAAGTCGGACGGCGCCATCTACTTCACCGATCCGACCTACGGCCGCCTCGAGTACTACGGCAATCCGCGGCCGCTGCAGCTCGACTTCCGCGGCGTCTGGCGGGTCGGCGCCGATCCACGAACGCCGGTTCTGCTGGCCGACGACTTCGGCCAGTCCAACGGCCTGTGCTTTTCGCTCGACGAGCGGCACCTGTTCGTCAACGACACCGAACGCAAGCACATCCGTCGCTTCGACGTCACGGCCGACGGCTCCCTCGCCAACGGTCGTGTCTGGGCGGAGACCACGGGCTCGGGCAAGGGCGCACCCGACGGCATGAAAATCGACAGCGCGGGCAACATCTATTGCTGCGGTCCCGGCGGCATCCATGTCTTCGCTCCGGACGCCGCCTGTCTCGGCGTCATCCGGCTGCCCGAGACGGCCGCCAACTTCTGCTTCGGCGACGACGACCTGCGCAGCCTCTATGTGACGGCCTCGACGTCGCTCTATCGCGTCCGTGTCGCCACGCCCGGCACGGCGCAATGGCAGTGCTGACAGAATCTGGCAGCTGCCTATGCCAAGGTCCCGCTTTGAAGGGCGGGAACATGGCGCATTACAAGCTCTACTGCATCGGCGCTTCGGGTAACGCCTATAAGGTTGCGCTTTACCTGAACTGCGCCGGCCTGGACTGGGAGCCGGTGGGCGTCGATTTCGCCGGCGGCCAGATGCGCGACGAGGCGTGGCGCGCCTCGACCAACGCCATGGGCGAGGTGCCGGTGCTGGACGTCGGCGGCAGGCAGATGTCGCAGTCGGGTGCGATCCTGTCGTGGCTTGCCGAGACCACGGGAAAGTTCGCTCATGACCACGACCAGCGTTTTGAGGCGTTGCGCTGGATGCTGTTCGACAATCACAAGTTCACCGGCAGCTACGCACCGCACCGCTTCCTGAACGTGATGACGCCCGAGCCGAGCCATCCCTCGCTCATGGCCTATTTCAAGGCGCGGGTCGAAAACGCCTTCGGCATCGTCGACAGGCATCTCGCCGAGCGGCCATTCATGCTGGGCGAGCGGCTGACCATCGTCGACTTCTCGCTGGCCGGATACGTCTTCTATCCGCCGGCCGAGACCGGCTTCGATATCGAGGCGCAATTCCCGGCCATCCATGCCTGGCGCCAGCGCCTTGCTGCCTTGCCGGGTTTCGTGCCGCCCTATGAGCTGATGAATGTCGGCAATTCGGTGATGCCGATCAGGTAGTCAGAGGGCAGATAGTCAAAGCTCGAGGCGACGGGAGATGCCGACGGCTTGCAGGAAGGCTTCGTCGTGGCTGACCACGAGCAGGGCGCCGTCGTAGCCGCGCAATCCCGCCTCGACCGTCGCGATCGACTCGAGGTCGAGGTTGTTGGTTGGCTCGTCGAGAATCAGGAGCGGCGGCGGCGCCACGCCAAGGACGCAGGCCAGGCCGGCGCGCAGCAACTGCCCGCCGCTCAGGCTCGCGACGACCTGCAGTGCGGCATCGGCCCGGAACATGAAGCGGGCCAGGCTGGCGCGGCAGGCATTCTCGTCGGCCTCGGGATTGCGGCGCCGGAAATTGTCGCGGATCGACGTCGACGGATCGAGCAGGCCGACCTGCTGGTCGAGCATGGCAAAGCCGGTCATGAGGCGCACCGTTCCCGTCCACGGCGCCAACTGCCCGGTGATGAGGCCGAGCAGGGTCGTCTTGCCCGAGCCGTTCGGGCCGGTGACGGCGATGCGCTCCGGACCGGTGATGGTGAAGGAGAGATCGCGGATCACCGGTCGATCGTCGTGGCCGACGCTCGCCGCATCGATCTTCAGGATCGTCTTGCCGGCCGGCAGTCCCGTCGACGGCACGGCCACGGTCAACGGCTGCAGGACCTCGATGCGCTCGCGGGCTGACGCGGCATCGTCGAGGGCCTGCGCGCGGCGGCGTTCGGCCAGGCGGGCATTGCTGGCGCTCGTGGCCTCGCTGCGGTTCCTGAGCGTGTTCAGCTGGATGCGCGGGATGTCGCCTTTCGCGCGCTTCCTTGTGCCGGCGCGGTCCTTGCGGGCCTTGCGTTCGGCCACGGCCTGCGTGCGCCGGGCGAGGTCGGCCACGCGCTTGTCGGCGTCTGCAAGCTCGTGCTGCGCCGCCGCCAGCTCCTGCGCCTTGCGCTCGCGATAGTGGCTGAAATTGCCGCCGTAGCGCGTGGCGCCAAAGCCGGTGAGCTCGACGATCGCGTCCAGCGTCTCGAGCAGCTCACGGTCGTGACTGACGACGATCGCGCCGCCGCGCCAGCCGGCCACGAGGTCGATGACCGCCCGGCGTCCGTTGCGGTCGAGGTTGTTGGTCGGCTCATCGAGCAGGATGAAGTCAGGCTCGTTGAAGACGAGGGCGGCGAGGCCAATCCGCGTGCGTTGCCCGCCCGACAGCGTCGACAGCAGCGTCTCCGGCCCGGCCTGCAGGCCGAGCCGGTCGAGGGCGGCCGCCATCCGCGCCTCCAGGGTCCAGTCGGCGCGTGCCAGCGCCTCGGCATCGGCCTCGCCGCGTTCGGCGCCTCGCAGCAGAGCCAGCGCGTCGGTGGCGCCGAACAAATCGGCCACCGTTTCGCGCGGATCGGTCTGGGCAGCCTGGCACAGCATGCCGAGCGTGCCCGCGATCGACACCTCGCCGGACTGCGGCGAGAGATCGCCGGCGATCAGCTTGAGCAGCGTGCTCTTGCCAACGCCGTTGCGTCCGACGAGGCCGGTGCGTTCGGTGCCGAAGCTGAGATCGAGATCGGAAAGGACGGACTGGCCGTCAGGCGTCGACCAGGCGAGATGGGAGAGCGTTATTGAAGCAGGCATGAAGACGGATTTCCCCGAGAGCAAGGCGTTGAGTTGCTGTCGGCTGGAAATCCATCGCTGCACATCCTGTCGGATCGGGAACGGCTGCAAACGTAGGCTGTGAGAGCGTGATATTCAAGGCGAGCGGGACTCGTCGGCGTCGATCGCCTGGCGAAGGGTGCGCGCCAGGGCCAGCTTGGTGAAGGGCTTGATCAGAAGATGCACGTGATGCGGCAGCCGCCCAGCCTGGATCATCGCGTTCTCGGTGTAGCCCGACATCAGGATGGTGCCGACGTTCGGCCAGCGGCGGGCCGCTTCCTCGAGCACCATGAGGCCGTTCCGCCGACCCGGCATGACCATGTCGCTCACGATCGCGTCGAAGCCGCCGGCCGCCATCAGTGTGAGCGCCTCCTCGCCGTTGGTGGCTTCGGTCACCGTGTAGCCAAGGTTGCGCAGCTGCCACAGCACGCTGGCGCGGACCGCCGGATCGTCCTCGACCAGCAGGATGCTCTCCGTTCCGAGCGGCGCCGGCTCCTCGGTCGCCGGGCGCATGGGCTCCTCGGCCTCGGCGGTCCGCGGCAGGTAGATCTTGATCGTCGTGCCGTGGCCCGGCTCGCTGTAGATCTTGATGTGGCCCTTGGACTGCTTGATGAAGCCATAGACCATGCTGAGGCCCAATCCGCTGCCCTTGCCGACGCCCTTGGTGGTGAAGAACGGCTCGAACACCTTGTCGACGATGTTCTTGGACATGCCATGGCCGGTATCGGTGACCGCCAGCATGGCGTAGGCGCCGGGCGCGACCTCGTCGTTGTGCCCGGCATAGTCCTGGTCGAGGATGACGTTGGCGGTTTCGATGAGCAGCCGGCCGCCGTCGGGCATGGCGTCGCGCGCGTTGACGCAAAGATTGAGCAGGGCTGCTTCGAACTGGGCCGGATCGACGCTCGTCGTCGACAGATCGCCGGCAAGCTTCAGGTCGATCCGCACCTGCTCACCCAGGCTGCGCTGCAGCAGCTTGCCCATGCCCGCCACCAGGCTGTTGAGATTGGTCGCCTGTGGCCGCAAGGGCTGGCGGCGCGAAAAGGCCAGCAGATGGCGCGTGAGGTCGGAGGCGCGCTGGACGGCGCCCGCGATGTCGGCGAGTCGCTCGCGCAGGTCGGCCGACGGATCGTGCTCCTCCTCGATCATATCGATATTGGCCAGGATGATCATGAGGATGTTGTTGAAGTCGTGCGCCAGCCCGCCGGTGAGCTGGCCGACCGCCTCCATCTTCTGCGCCTGGCGGAGCTGCGCTTCGATCCGCTGCGCCTCGGTCATGTCGCGGCCGATGAAGAAATGATGCTGGTCCTGCTCGGACCACACGCCGGTCCACGACAGCGGGACGGCATGTCCGTCCTTGTGCATGTAACGGCAGTCGAAATTGCGCGTCTCCCCGCCGCGGCGGGCCAGCCGCATCTGCTGGCGCGTCAGCTCGAGGTCGTCGGGGTGCAGCAGGTTGCCGGCGTCCTGCCCGATCACCTCGGCGGGCTGGTAGCCGAGGATGGAAAGCGCGCTCGGACTGATCTGGATCAGCGTGCCCCTCTTGTCGGTGACCACGATGAGGTCGAGCGATGTCTCGAACAGGCGCCGGTTGATCGAATTGGCCTCGGCCTTCGACAGGGTGTTGGGCCTGCTCCCTGTCGTCGAGCGCTTTCTGCTCGTGGCCATCGGCTTTTCGTTCCTATGTGTCTGTCAGCACTTCACGGATCTTTTCCGCCAGCTCGGCCTTGGTGCATGGCTTGAGGAGAAGCTGCGCGCTGTCCTCGTCGGCGTCCTCCTGCGGCAGCGTGTCGTCGGGGGCACCGGATACGAACAGCACCTTGATCTGCGGTCGCAGCCGCCGCGCCTCCTTGGCCAGCGCCGGTCCGTGCAGGCCGCCCGGCATGCGGATGTCGGTGAGCAGGAGGTCGACGTCGGCGCCGCTCGCCAGCGCTTCCAGCGCCTCGGCGCCGGTGGCCGCCGCGATTGCCCGGTAGCCGAGGCTGGTCAACCGTCGCAAGGTCACGTCGCGGATCAACTGATCATCGTCGACCACCAGGATTTGTGCGCCCAGCGACGTCGTCTGGTTCTGGTCCATGGCCATCTCAACCCACCGCGCGATTCCGCCCCCGTTCATTTCTTATCCAACGTTTGCCGAAGCCGTTCGGCCAAGTCGATCTTGCGAAAAGGCTTCGACAGCAGCGGTGCGTCGGCGGCGATGTCGCCGCGCAGCCGCGTGGCGTTCTCGCTGTAGCCCGACATGAAGAGAATTCTGGGCGAGAGCCGGCGACCGGCGATCGCCTCGGCCAGCTCCGGCCCGCTCATGCCGGGCATGACCACGTCGCTCAGCACGGCGTCGAAGGCCTCGCCCTTGTCGAGGCGAGCGAGCGCCTCGGCGCCGCAGCCGGTCGCGGTGACGGCATAGCCCAGGCTGGCGAGCTGGGCCTGAACCACCGTCCGGACCTGCGCGTCGTCCTCGACCAGGAGGATGCGCTCACTGCCGCGCGGCATGGTGGCCGCCGCGACGGCGGCATCTTCCGCCTTGCATGCGGTGCTGCGCGGCAGGTAGATGCGCACGGTCGTGCCGACGCCCAGCTCGCTGTAGATCTTGATGTGGCCGTTCGACTGCCTGACGAAGCCGTAGATCATGCTGAGGCCAAGCCCGGTGCCCTTGCCGATGTCCTTGGTCGTGAAGAAGGGTTCGAACGCCTTCTCGAGCGTCCCGGCCGACATGCCCGTGCCGGTATCGCCGACGGCCAGCATGACGTACTGGCCCGGCGCGATGCCGGCGGCCT
>DATGZZ010000418.1:0-5162 GCA_035296945.1 Reyranella sp. | reverse complement strand
GCCAGCGTCCGGCCGGCGAGGACGGCGGCGGCGAATTCAGGGACAGAGGCCTGCCACTCCTGCAGGGTGGCCGCCGGCACATCGAAGAAGCGCGCCAGCTCCTGGTCGTCGGCGCCCATCAGCAGGCATAGCTTGCGCGCCTGCTCGGCGTACTCGGCCTGATAGGACGAGCGCGGGACGGCGCGCCTGGCGCGGGTGGTTTTGGGGGAAGCGGGTGTCGTGTTCACCCGCGTATAGAAACGGAGAGCTACATGAAGGAGTCAACGACACGTGCGTCATACCCGTGAAACATGCGTCATGCCCGTGAATGAAGCGGCATTCGGTTTGCCGACGATCTTCTGGCGCCGGGGTGCTGCCATGCCTAAGCTGTAGGTGCACGCTTGCAAGTCGCCCGTGCCGCAGCCTTTTGTTTCGGGAGAGATGGCCATGTCGCTTGTTGCGGTTTCATCCCACAGGACGTGCTTCTTCTGCAGCAACGAGGGGACCGACAAGCCGATCGGCGGATCAGTCGGAAAAGGCGGAACCAACAAGAAGGCCGATGTCCGGATCGTGCAGGCCTTCCTGAATTCGACGCCGCCGGAAGACGGCGGACCGGCGTTCCTGCTGGCCGAAGACGGAATTATCGGCCCGAAGACGCAGGCGGCGATCGACAAGTTTCAGAAGAAGGTCCTGCGCCAGCCGGACGGGCGCATCGATCCGCAGGGGCCGACGATCAAGGCGCTGACGACCTTCATTTGCGACTCAGACTCCGTTCCCGCCGGCCGCCTCGGCCTCGACGGCCGGCCCGGACAGGCCGCCGGCACGCCCTCGAAGGCGCCGACGCCGCCCCAGACAGGCGCCCAGATGGTGGCGGAGGGAAAGCAGATCCTGAAGAATCTCGAGCGCTCGCTGATGTCGCTGCGCTTCAGGCTGCTGCATCAGACGCCGACAACCATGGCCTGGCTGAACAAGCATTTCGAGACCGCCAAGGTCAAGGTCACCTCGAACGACGCCAGCAAATTGCTCGGCATCGTTTCGGCCATCCATTTCCAGGTCTCGCGCGCCAATGCGTTCGGCGCGCAGGGCATAGACAGCATCATCCTGTTCGATCCAAAGGCCGACCCCGGCGTCATCGCCTGGACCGTGCGCGGCGGCGACAAGCTGTCGACGAAGCAGTTCCAGATCTACGTGGAAAAGGGCGTGAACATAAAGGCGCCGGGCCACACGGTCTTCCTCGGACCGATCTTCACGAACCAGCCCGCCCCCATCGAGAAGCAATGGACCGTGATCCACGAGATGTGCCATTTCGTCGGGCCGCGCGACGGCACCGGCCTGGAGATCAACGACAACGCCTATGCCTTCCAGGGGCATTTCCTTTCGATCGGAAAGTTCTTCAAGCTGCACAATGCCGAATCGATCTCCCTGATGATCCTCGAATTCGCCGTGGGAACGGCTGCCATCGCCAACACGCCACGTCTGGCGAAATTCAAGTCGCACTTCGATGCCTTTCCCAAAGTCGTCGGTGGCGACATCGTCACGAGCTGAATCGCCTGCTGCTCTCTGCGTAGAGCCAGCGGGAAGGTTCGCGCAAAGGAAAGCTCCCTTATCCAATCGTGGCCGGACGGCGGGTCCGGACCGTCCAGGTTGTTGAGGGTCCACCTGAGGTAAGCCCCAAAAACTAAGGCGAACCAAGGCGTTAGAGCTCGAAATTATTGTGGCAAATTTGCAACATTTGTTGGACTGATGAATCTCCCTTCGCCACAATGAAGCCAGGCCGCTGGCCGCTCCGCGTTGGTACCCAGGGGGAGAAGTTCATGGCGTTGGAAACCGGGCGCTCAACCCGCTCGAGCGTACGAGTCATTGTCCGGGCGACAGCTTGTTCGGTCATGGTGCTGGCCGCCCTGGTGCTCTTCGGGACGGCGGGTGTTCTTTCTCCCGCCATCGCCCAGGTCAAGGCGCCGACGAAGTCGAAGCTGAAACCTCCGGCCAAGGCCGATCCGACGGATGGCGTCGCCGATCAACTCAATGCCAAGTGGCTGCAGGAGAACGGCCAGTTCTCCGGTTTCAAGCAGGCGGCGCCCGCCGTGGTCCCGGCTTCGTACGCCACCTCTGCCGTCGCAAACGATTGGGGCGACCGCCTGGTCTCGCGCGCCATGAAATACCTGGGCACGCCCTATCGCTACGGCGGCACCTCGCCGAGCACGGGCTTCGACTGCAGCGGCTTTGTCTACTACCTCTACGGCGCGACCTTCGGACAAAGCATCCCGCGCATGCCGCACGACATGGCGCGCGAGGGCATGCCGGTCGCGCGCAGCGACCTCAAGCGCGGAGACCTCGTCTTCTTCGGCCACCGCGGCACCTTCACCCACGTCGGCATCTATGCCGGCAACGGCCAGTTCGTGCATGCCACGCAGCGCGGCTCGCCGGTCCAGGTCACGCCCCTGGACAGCGACTACTTCCGCGACCGCTACATGACGGGGGTGAGGCTGTCCCCGCGGTAACGGGCAAGAGCGCCATCTGCGCTTCGCCTACCTTTCGCCCAACCACTCCTTCCAGAGGCCTTGTCGCTGCTTTCGGGCCTCGGCTTCCGCCGTGGCATAGCGCTGGCTGGCGCGCGCCTCCCACGGCAGCGTCTCGTCCAGAGAGAAGCCGTAGGCCATGCCGGCGGCGATCATGGCCCCGCCGATATCTCCGCCTTTGGCATCGTCCAGGCTGCACTGGGCAACGATACGGCAGGAGCGATCGAACTTCGCCGCCCGGCACTTCACCTTGTGGCCCGACTGCGCGAGCAGATCCTCGAGGGCGGCCCGGGCCCGCATGCCGGCGACGCTCTCGGCCCTGGCGGCATCGCGCAGCTCGGGCGCTTGAATGCCCCAGATCCGAACGTGCGGCTTCAGGCCGACGCCGGCCAGAGTGGCGCCGTCGATCGCATAGACCTGGCCGTCCCAGGTCGCCGGCAGCGACCCCATGGCGGCACAGTCCGGCCCGTCAGACGAGGACGTGGCGGTCTTGCGTGGCGCAGGCTGGGCGATGGCGGGCACGGCGACAGCGGCGAGGGCAGCCGCGAGGAGCAGGCTTTTCATCGCCGCAGGATGCCGGCGATTTGTGGCCAGCCAGCGGCGTGGTCTCGATGAACGATGAAGTGCTGTCACTGCTGGTTTCGAGACTCGGCAGTGCACGCCGAACCAGCGTGCGGCGATGGTCCTGGTTTGCGACCTTCGCCTGACCTTTAGCCGGCGCCTCCAGTCGTTCCGGCGGCACGGGACCAACCCCGCCAGGCGCCGAAACTCCGCCACTGTCCGCCGCCTGAACCGGTGGCCGGTCTCGGCTTCGATCGCCACCGCGATCTCATGGTCATGATAGTGCCCGGCCATGCGCCGCACGATCTCACTGCAGCGCTCGTCCCAGCGTCGCTCCCTCATGGCGCGCTCCCGCCCGCCGCCGCATAGACCGCCCACGCCTCCGCGAGGCGCAGCCGCGGTCTGGCCCTGGCCGTCAAGATCGCCGCCCGGCTGTGGCGTGAGTTCATTGAACGGCCTCGCTGTGCTGCCGGGGCGGCGCGCCGAACACGTCGGGGCGCAGCTCGTAGCGCGTGACCTGCCCGGCTAGGGCGGTTTCGATGGGAATGCAGGCGGTCGGACCGACCCGACCACGCCTGAGCCACTGGGCGACATGCGATTGTGTCTTGCCGATACGCCTCGCCAGGGCGGTCTGCCCGCCGGCCAGGGATACGGCCTTCAAGAGAGCTTCCATGGCCGCCACCGTACTACACTACGGTTATGTTTGTCAAGAACCCGTGTTATCAATAACTGCGCTAGCATTGCCGTCATGACAAACCTCGGTGAACGGGTCAAAGCGGAGCGACGGGCCAAGGGCTGGTCGCAGGCGGAACTGGCGCGGCGCGTGACGCGGGCCGGCTATTCCATCACACAGGGCGGCATCGCCCAGATCGAGCGGCGCGGCGACACCGAGCCAAAATCGATCGTGCAGCTCGCGCAGGCGCTGCAGGTGTCGGTGAACTGGCTGCAGTCGAACCGCGGCGACAAGATGGTCGGCGTGTCGGGGGCTGAGGACGACGACCAGTTGTCGCTCGTCGAGGGCGGCCGGCGTGGCCGCCGCGGCGGTGCGACGGCAGCAAGCGCCGCGGCAGCGCGGGCCAGCGGACGCCCGCCCCTTCAGGTATTTGCCTCGGCGCAGGGCGGCAGCGAAGGCGCCATGCTGCTCTCCAACGAGCCGGTGTCGTGGATCCCGCGCGATCCGCGTCTCGAAGGCCTGCAGGACGCCTATGGCTGCTTCGTGTCCGGCGATTCGATGGAGCCGGCCTACGAGCGCGGCAACCTGCTGCTGGTCAACCCCTCGGCCGACGTCTCGCCGGGCGACGACTGCGTCTTCCTGCGCGAGACCGCCGACGGCCAGCGCTACGTGCTGATCAAGCGGCTGGTCCGGCGCAACGAGGGCAGCTGGACGGTCAAGCAGTACAATCCAGCCAAGACCTACACCCTGTCGCGCCGCGAATGGCAGAAGGCGCACCTGGTGATCGGCAAGTACAACAGGGCGAGCTGACCTGGGGATAAATCGGGCTCTTGATTAAATAACCTCAGTTATCATATAGTGGCTCCAGAGCAGGAGCCCCTATGTCCTCTGACGAAGCCCTCGCCTCCCGTGCCAGGCGCCTCTTGGCCTGCCAGGCCGACCGCGCCGCCCTCCTCGGCCAAGCCGACGCCTTCGTGGTCGTCTCGTGGTGGCAGGAAAAGAGCGGTGACGGCTGCGCCGGCGACTACGAATACGAGCACCGGCCGACCTTGAACGATGCCCTCGATACCTACCGGGATTACGAAGACGGCGAGTTCCGTCGCGCCCGCGCGATCGGCATTTTCGCCGTCAAGGACGGCCTGCCGATCGGCGGCCGGCTCGAAGCCCAGCAGATCATGCGCCTGATGCGCGAGACACGACGGGCGACGTAACGCGCCGGCGCGCCGAAGCGACACGACCCAGGCGTCATCGCCCTGTTGCAGCGGCGCAACAGTGGCAGGAATTTGAATTCGACCGCAACTTTGCCACCTTCTGCCTCATTTGTCGGTCACTGCACTCCAACCGAGGGGAGATCGATCATGAACAAATCGGCGATTCTGGTCGCGGCGGCGATGCTCTCTCTGCCGACGACAGCTCACGCGCAGTCGTTG
>DATGZZ010000417.1:0-5138 GCA_035296945.1 Reyranella sp. | reverse complement strand
TGTCGTAGCCGCGGCGCGCCGCGGCTTCGATGGCAGCCGGCGTCGGTGCCTCGCCGGCATGACCGCTGGTGGTTCCGGCCGAGGCGATCGCGAACGCCTGCTCGAGGCCGGCGCGGCGAGCCAGGGTGCGGAACACCCCCTCGGCCATGGGCGAGCGGCAGATATTGGCGGTGCAGACGAAGAGGACGCCGATGGTCATGGCCTCACAGCCTAGCACAAGGCTAAATTATGGGACATGCATCAGGAATTCCTGCCTCCCGGGATCGTGATTCTGACCGGCGCGGGCATCTCCAAGGAAAGCGGCATCGACACCTTCCGCGACAAGGACGGGCTGTGGACGCGGGTCAACCTCGAGGAGGTCGCCACCATCGAGGCCTGGCACCGCGACAAGAAGAAGGTGCTCGACTTCTACAACGACACGCGCCGCACTTTCCGCGCCGCCCATATCGAACCCAACGCCGCCCATCGCGCGCTGGCGCGGCTGGAGCGGGAATATCAGGGCGAGGTCACGGTGGTGACCCAGAACATCGACCCGTTGCACGAGCAGGCGGGCTCGAAGAACGTGATCCACATGCACGGCCGCGACGGCGAGATCCGCTGCATGAACTGTAGCGCCGTCTTCGAGTCCGACGTCGACCTCTCGCCGCAGTCGGTCTGTCCCAACTGCAAGGCCGTGGCCGAACTGCGGCCGCACATCGTCTGGTTCGGCGAAATGCCGCTCTACATGGACGAGATCCACGCCGCCCTGGAGCGCTGCGGCCTGTTCCTGTCGATCGGCACCTCGGGCGAGGTCTATCCGGCGGCGGGCTTCGTCCTGCATGTCCGCCGCAGGGCAGAGAGGGCGCACACCGTGGAGCTGAACCTCGAGGCGACCGGCAGCCAGCCGCTGTTCCATGAACATATCTACGGCCCCGCCACCGAGGTCGTGCCGGCCTATGTCGAGCGCGTGCTCGCGCACGGCTGGCGACAATAAGGAGAAGACGATGCCCGACGTGACCGCTGCCATCGCCAATCCGCGCCACATCGGGCCGCATGACTCGGGGCCGCACGGCGCCCACTACATCGCCCCCGACGCACATGGCCGGAACTTCTATGCCATCGACCGGCAGTTCCAGGACCTGCTGTCGCTCTACCTGGAGCCCGGCCTTCTGAAGCAGATGACGCCGCATTTCGAGCGCCTGGGCGAGCTGGCCGGCAACCGGCTCGACGATCTCGCCATGACGGCCGACAAGCATCCGCCTGTCCTGCAGCCGCGCGACCGCTTCGGGCGCGACGAGGACTGGATCGACTATCACCCGTCGTACCGCGAGATGGAGAAGATCGCCTTCGAGGAGTTCGGCATGCACGCGATGACCCATCGCGCCGGCGTGCTGGACATGAAGGAAGCCGCCCATCCCCTGGTGAAGTACGGCATCACCTATCTCTTCGTGCAGGCCGAGTTCGGCCTGATGTGCCCGGTCTCGGTCTCCGATACTTCCAATTTCGTCATCAAGCGCTTCGGCTCGGAGGCCCTGAAGAAGCTCCTGCTCGACCGGCTGCTGAGCCAGGACCCGGCGACGATGCTCAAGGGCACGCAATTCATGACCGAGAAGGCCGGCGGCTCGGATGTCGGCGCGCTGGAGACCGAGGCCGAGCGCATCGGTATCGGCCCCGACGGCGTCGAGCGCTGGAAGCTTTTCGGCCAGAAATGGTTCTGCAGCCACGCCGATGCCGATGTCGCGGTCCTGCTGGCGCGGCCGAGGGGCGCGGCGCCCGGCACGCGGGGGCTCGGCATGTTCGCCATGCCGCGGCGGCTGGAGGACGGCTCGCGCAACAGCTATCGGATCGTGCGGCTGAAGGACAAGCTCGGCACCAGGTCGATGGCCTCGGGCGAGATCATCATGGACGGCGCGGTCGCCTACCTGGTGGGCGATGCCGGCGCAGGCTTCAAGCAGATGATGGAGCAGGTGAACCTGTCACGCCTCAGCCACGGCGTGCGCGCGGCCTCGATGATGCGGCGCTGCCTCAACGAGGCGATGGTGGTGGCGCAAAATCGCCGCGCCTTCGGTCGTGCGATCGGCGAATACCCGCTGCTGCGCCGCCAGCTGATGAAGATCATGCTGCCGACCGAGCAGGCGCTGTCGATGTACGCCTTCTCGGCCGATGCCATGGGCCGCGCCAACGCGGGCGACAAGGAGGCGGCCAACCTGCTGCGCATCCTGACGCCGGTCTACAAGTTCCGCGCCTGCCGCGACAACATCCCGGTCGCGAGCCACGCCCTCGAGGTGAGGGGCGGCCTGGGCTACATCGAGGAATGGGTGACCGCCCGCCTGGTGCGCGATGCGCAGATCGGCACCCTGTGGGAGGGCACGTCCAACATCAACGCGCTCGACGTGGTGCAGCGCGCCGTGGGCAAGAGCGGCGGCCACAAGGCGCTGACGGCGGCGCTGAAGGACAAGTACGAGCGCTCCGACGCGCTGCCAGGCCAGTACAAGGGCCTGCTCGGCGCCACCCTCGATCGCGTCGAGCGCTTCGTCGAGGCGGTCGCCGCCGATCCTGCGCAGGAGAAGCGCTGTCGCCTCGCCGCCGGCGCGCTCTATCACGCCACGACGGCGGCGTTGCTGGCCTGGGAGGGCGCCACGCTCGGCGCCACGGGCGGCGATGCGCGCCGCCTCTTGCTGTCGCGGCTGGTGATCAAGCATCGGCTGGCGCCGCAGGATCCGCTGTCGCTCACCGAATCGCCGTGGGAGCAGGAAGCGATGGACCTCTTGTTGCAGGACAAGCCGGTGCCTCTCGCCAAGGCAACGTCTCTGGTAGGATAAGCACCATGACCACCGCTCTCCCTCCCCAGTCCTGGACCGTCACCTCGATCCTCGAGCGGTCCTATGCCCTGGCGCGCGACAACTTCGCGGCCTTCTTCACCGTCGCCGTGATCTTCGGCGCGGTGTCCCTGGTGATGAACATCCTGAGCCTGGGCCTGCTGGCCGGGCTCGTCGGCCTGGCCCTCGGCGCGGCGACCTCGATCTGCCTGACCTGGGGCACGCTGCAGGCGATCGGCGGACGCAAGCCCGAATGGGAGCCGATGCTGCGCCAGCTGCAGGGTCCGATGTTCGGTCGGCTGCTGCTGCTGGGCTGCATCCAGTACTTCGTGGTCGCGGTATCGGCGATCGTCGTGATCGGACCGCTGTTCCTGATCCCGCTGTGGGCGGTCACCATTCCGGTCATGATGATCGAGCGCACCGACATCGGCGGCGCCTTCAACCGCAGCATGGACCTGACGGCCGGCCGCCGGCTGCCGATCCTCGGCGTCTTCCTGCTGTGGCTGGTGATCTTCGCGCTCGGCGGGCTGTTGATCATCCTGGTGCTGGGCCACGGCGCGCTGGGGAGTCTCGCGCTGTGGATCTACGGCGCCCTGGCGGGAATCGTCGTGCACACGTTGCCGGCGATCTTCTATGTGCTGCTGCGCGAGGAGAAAGAAGGATTGTCGGCCGGGCAGATCACGGCCACGCTCGATTAACGCGGGCCGGCCTGCTTGCGAAACGTCGGCGGGCCGGCCGTGTCGACATCGTTCTTGCTGTAGCCCTGCCAGGTCGTTGCGATGGCGTTGCCCTGCTTCGTCAGGGTGAACAGCGGCTGGTTGGCGGCGTAGATCTTCTTGCCGAACTGGTTGTTCATCCCACCGTCCTTGAAGCTCACGAAGGTGACGTCGAGCTTGTCGCCGTTGGCCGTTGCCTTGCAGCGGATGTGCTCGTCGGTCTGGACGCCTTCCGCATCGATGCGGCACTCGGAGCCGTTGATCGTCAGCGTATGGGTGACGAACAGGGCGATACCACCCGGGTTCTTTCCCAGGCCTTGTTCATGATGTACGTACCATCCCACGGTCCAGCCGCCAGCAGCGGCATGGCGGCAAGTGGAGCGGAGGCGAGGCCAAGAGCCAACAAGACGCTGTGCTTCATCGACAACTCCATCGTGGGAAACTCAGGGTTCTGTGCCCGGCGGCACCTCGACCACCTTGTAGTCGGCACCGCCCTGCGCCACCGGCCACATCGCCACCAGGAAGGCGCGCTTGGCTCCGCACAGGTCGGCGACCCAGCGCTCGTAGAAATGCTGCGGCGCCGAAACGCGGAACATCGCCGTCTTGGGCTCGTAGCCCTGCGGCAGCGGCGCGGTTTCGACCGTCGTGACTGTATCGCAGGAATGACGCGCCTTCGAATAGCCAGCCACCGCCGTCAGGATGTCACGCTTGAGCTGAGGCGTCGCCCGGCTCTGGCCGACGAACTTGATGTCGGGGGATTGTGCGACGGCGGGCGGCATCGCCAAGGCAAGTAGAAGCGTGAGGCCGGTCGCGATACGCACGGACATGGCGAACCAACGCGCGCCGGCCGGCCGGGTTGCAGACCAGGCGGCCGCGACCCTCTTCGCTCTATTTCAGCAGTGTCGTCAGGCGCCCCTTCAGCGCCAGCAGCTCGACAGCCTGCAACGACATGATACTGATGGCGTCGCGGATTTCACCCGCCTCGACCATGCGGAAGGCTTCCGTGAGCGGTATGCGGCGCACCGCGAGGTCCTCGGTCGGGTCCGGTGCCGCCTCGCCCTGCTCGAGATGGCAGGCGAGGAAGGCGATGGCGCTTTCGTCGTTCACCGAATTGGAGAGGTCGGACTCGAACAGCTTGTGCCAGCGCCGCGCGCGCAGCCCTGTCTCCTCCAACAGCTCGCGCTTGGCCGAATCCAGGAAATCGACATCGAGCGGGCCACCGCCTTCCGGGATCTCCCAGCTGTAGGCGTCGAGCGCGAAGCGGTACTGGCCCACGAGATACGTGTGCTGCTGGGCATCGACGGGCACGATGCCGAGTGCGCGGTTCTTGTAGTGGATGGTGCCGTAGATGCCGGCATCGCCGCTCGGCGTGACCACGTCATGGTGGGTCACCCGGATCCAGCGGTTGTCGTAGGCTTCGCGCGCGGAGACGATGCTCCACGGTCCTCGCTTCGCGGCCACCGCGTCAGCCTCCCGATCCGCCCACGATCTCCCGCGTATGCTCGCCCAACAGCGGCTCGCGGTAGAGCGGCCGCGACGGCTCGTCCCTGAAGCGCACGACGGGGGCGAAATGCTTGCGTCCGTCGTCGGCCACGACGATCGCGCCGCGCTTCAGGAGATTGGG
>DATGZZ010000416.1:0-8642 GCA_035296945.1 Reyranella sp. | reverse complement strand
CGTCGAGCACGCCGGAGGTGCTCTGCTCGGTGAAGGAGGTGACGCGGATGTAGCCGATGTCGCCCGCCTCGAGGCGGAAGCGCACCGACTTCACCTTGATGACCTCGCGCGTCAGCGACACGTCGAACGGGTCCTTGCCGGTGCGGCGGATGCCGATCTTGATCGGGGTGCCCGGCTTGCCGCGCATCTTCTCGACGGCCTCCTGCAGGGTGAGCCCCTGCACCGGCTCGCCGTCCAGCGTGAAGATCAGGTCGCCCGACTGGAGGCCGGCCTTGGCGGCGGGCGTATCGTCGATCGGCGACACCACCTTGATCAGGCCGTTCTCCATGGTGACTTCGATGCCCAGCCCGCCGAACTCGCCCTTGGTCTGGACCTGCATGTCCTTGTAGGTCTTGGGGTTCATGTAGCTCGAGTGCGGGTCGAGCGCGGTCAGCATGCCGTTGATGGCGTTCTCGATCAGCGTCTTCTCTTCGACCGGCTCGACATAGTCGCGCCGCACGCGCTCGAGCACGTCGCCGAACAGGTTGAGCTGCTGGTAGAGCTCGCTCTTGTCGCCGCCGGCGGCCTTGGGATCGGCCTTGTCCTGGGACCAGGCGGTATAGGCGACGGGCACGGCCAGGAAAGCCATGATCGCGGCGGCTGAGGCTAGGCGCAGACGGGTCATTGGGGTGCCTTCACAAGAAAATCGCCGGACCTCCAGGTCCGGTCGACGCGGGGTTTCCGGGCAGTTGCGCGAGAATACAAGGGCCTGTTGGGCAGTATCAAGGCGAGCCCCGTGGCGCCTGGCTTAAATAAAATCAATCAGAGGCTGCGGCGGTGGCCTTGGGTGCGGCCAAAACGACCGGGCGCGACGTTTCGGACAGCAGCGAATGGCCGGTCATTTCCTTGGGCTGCGGCAGGCCCATCAGCGCCAGCATGGTGGGTGCAACGTCAGCCAGCTTGCCGTCCGACAGCGAATGGATGCTCGCAGGGGCGCCGAACAGCAGGGCCGGCACGCGGTTCAGCGTGTGCTGGGTGTGCTTCTGGTGGCTCTTTTCGTCGAACATCTGCTCGGCATTGCCGTGGTCGGCGGTGACGAACAGCGCGCCGCCGGCCTTCTTCACCGCCTCCATCAGGCGGCCGAGACAGGCATCGACTGCCTCGATCGCCTTGATGGCGGCGTCGAGGTTGCCGGTGTGGCCGACCATGTCGCTGTTGGCGTAGTTGACGACGATCAGGTCGAACTTGCCCGAGCCGATGGCCTCGACGAGCTTGTCGGTCACTTCCGGCGCGCTCATCTCGGGCTTCAGGTCGTAGGTCGCGACCTTGGGCGAGGGCACCAGGATGCGCTCTTCGCCCTCGAACACGCGCTCCTCGCCGCCGTTGAAGAAGAAGGTGACGTGGGCGTACTTCTCGGTCTCGGCGATGCGCAGCTGTTTCAGTCCGGCCTTCGACACCGTCTCGCCCAGCCCCATCGTGATGGTCGCGGGCGGGAACAGGGTCTTCAGGAACGGATTGAGGGCCGCCGAGTAGTCGACCATGCCCACGGCCATGGCGAACTTCACCACGCGCGGGCGATTGAAGCCGTCGAAGCGCGGATCGAGCAGCGCCGTCAGGACCTGCCGCGCGCGGTCGGCGCGGAAATTGAACATCAAGAGGCCGTCGCCGTCCTTCATGCCCGTGTAGCCGTCGATCACGGTGGGCTTCACGAACTCGTCGTCCTGACCCGCGGCGTAGCCCTTGTCGACGGCTTGCTTCGCCGTCTTCGCGCTCTCACCCTTGGCGTCGACGATGGCCTCGTAGCCCAGGGTCACGCGCTCCCAGCGCTTGTCGCGGTCCATCGGGTAGTAGCGGCCGGCCACGGTGGCGAAGCGGATCGGAAGGTCCTTCTTCAGGCCGGCCTCGATCTGCCGCACGCACTCGAGCGCGCTGCGCGGCGGCATGTCCCGGCCGTCGAGAAAGGCGTGGATCCACACCGGCACGCCGGCGCCCGCAATGCGGTTGGCGAGGAAGACCAGGTGATCCTGGTGCGAGTGTACGCCGCCCGGCGAGGCGAGTCCCATCAGATGGCAGGCGCCGCCGCTCTGCTTCAGCGTCGAGATCAGCTCGGCCAGGACCGGGTGCTTGGCGAACGAGCCGTCCTCGATGGCGTTGTCGATGCGCGGCAGCTCAGGGACGGCGACGCGGCCGGCGCCCAGGTTCATGTGGCCGACCTCGGAATTGCCCATCTGGCCCTTGGGCAGGCCGACGAAGCTCTCGGAGGCGTCTATGAGTCCCTGCGGGCAGGTCGCGATCAGGTGATCGTAGTTGGGCGTGCGCGCGCCGAGGATGGCGTTGTAGGACGGCTCGGTGCGATGGCCCCAGCCGTCGAGGATGCAGAGGACCGCGGGACGCAAACGAGAGGCCATCAGGACGCCGACCCCGGACGTGCCAAATCGGGAAGCAGGGGCGCACGCTGCACCGAGTTGAACTTGTTGGGGCAGGAGAGGTCGCGCGGATCGGTGTCGAGGTTCTGGTCCGGCACTTCGATGGCGCAGAACACGAACTCGCCGCGCGGCTCGCCGTCGATGGTGATGTCGTAGGTGTAGGTGCCCGGCGGATCGCCCGGGATGATGCACCACGAACGCTGCAGGACACCGTCCTGCACTGTCTCCGACATGCGCGTCGTTGCCCGTGTCTTATCGGCGCTGACCTCGGTCTCGGGCCCGGCGATCACCTGCTCGGCGGGCTGCGAGGTGGTCAAGACCTCCTTCAGCGAGACGACGCGGTTGGGGCCGCCGAGATACATGCGCCAGCCGAAGCAGGCGCGGTTGAACAGCAGCGGAATGGCGTTGGTCTCGTAGTGCCGCTGGCGGCCGTCGTCGCCGGTGATCGACACGTACGGAATGCTCCGCACGGGCTTGGCCGCGGGCTTGTCGGCCGGCTTGGCGGTCTGGGCCATGGCCATCGAAAAGCCCGTCAGGGCGACAACGGCGAGGCCGGCCAGAAGTCGGTTGGCAAGGATGCGCATGGCCCCAATGTAGCCCCGGTTTTTCGTCAGAACAGAGGCAAAATCGACGCTCATCCGCCGGCGTCTCAAGCCCGGTGATAGGGGTGCCCGGCCAAAAGTTGCTGGGCCCTGTAGATTTGCTCGGCAAGCATGGCGCGGGCCAGCAGATGCGGCCAGGTCATGGCGCCAAATGACACGACGAGATCGGCTTTTTCCAGCAGGGGCTCGGCATGTCCCTCGGCGCCGCCGATCAGGAAGGCCACGTCCGACACGGAATTGTCACGCCAGCGGGCCAGGCGGTCGGCGAAGGCTGGGCTGTCCAAAACCTTGCCGCGACGATCGAGCGCGACCAGCGCGGCACCGGCCGGGGCGGCTGCCAACAAAAGCTCGCCCTCGCGCAGCATGAGTTGGCTGGCTGGCAGCTTCTTCTTTTCCTCGAGCTCGCGCAGCGCGAGCGGCCAGCGGATGCGGTTGGCGTAGTGGTCGTAGAGATCGCGCTCGGGGCCGCGCCCAGCGCGGCCGATGCAGGCGATCGTCAGCTTCACGTCAAGGTCACGCCGGCTTCTTGGCGCCGCGAGCACGCACCGCCGCCTTGGGCTTGGCAGCAGCAACCTCGTTCTCCAGCGCCCACATCTTCTCCAGCGCATAGAAGGCGCGCGGCTCGGGACGGAAGATATGGACGACGACGTCGCCGGCATCGGCCAGGACCCAGTCGCCGGTCTGCTTGCCCTCGACCGGGATGTAACCGTGGCCGGCCTGCTTCAGCCGATCGGCAAGATGCTCGGCGATCGCCACCACCTGGCGGTTCGAGCGGCCCGAGGCGATCACCATGTAATCGGCGAAGGCCGACTTGCCGTTTAGGTCGATGACGACGACGTCCTCGGCCTTGTCGTCGTCCAGCGAACGACGCACCAGCGCAAGCAGCGCTTCGGCGTCTTTGCTTCGGTCGGGAAGCTGGCGGGTGGTGTCGGGGATGGTCTGTCCTTTCGCTTGGCGTTTGCGGGGCCGCACGGCGCGGATCGCCGTGGCGGAATGGCTGTCGAGCCGGCTCGGGATGAAGCACCAGGCCGGCGGTGGGCAGGAGACCAGCATGCGGGCGTACTCTGCCTCTATCCGGTAACGGGCGAAGGCGCGCGGGGCTGCCGCGCTGAGCGCCGGATAGCTCCAGCCCGGCCGCGCGAAGGCCGCGATCGGTATGGAACCGAACAGCTCGCGCCAGCCGCGCCACTGGGCGAACTGGGGCAGGATGTCGGCACCCGTCAACCAGACGAAGCGCGCCTTGGGATAGGCGCGGCGCAGCGCCCGCACCGTGTCGAGGGTGAAGCGCGTGCCCAGCACCAGCTCGGGCGCATCGATGCGGATGCGCGGATGGCGGCCGACGATCTGACGCGCGCGGGCGACGCGAGTCGCCAGCGGCTCCATGCCGTCGTCGGTCTTGAGCGGGTTCTGCGGCGAGACCAGCCACCATACCTCATCGAGGCCGAGACGCTTCAGCGCCTCGAGGCTGACATGGCGATGGCCCTCGTGCGCGGGATTGAACGAGCCGCCCAAAAGACCGATGCGGCGCGTCGTGTCCCGCGGCACGCCCGGCATGGGATGGAGAGGGGACGCCATCTCTTATTCCTCCCCCGTCCTACGGGGGAGGGTAGGGAGGGGGAGAGCGGCAGGCGAGATTCTTGAATGAGCATGATCATGATCTGAAATCAGCGGCGACCTCGACTGGGGCCTTCCCCCTCCGGCCCTGCGGGCCACCTCCCCCGTAAGACGGGGGAGGCAGAATTTGTCTGATGTCATGGCCGCAGCGTGCCTTTACCGCGCACGACGTTCTTGTAGGTCGTGAGCTCGACCAGGCCGACGGGCCCGCGCGCATGCATGCGGTTGGTCGAGATGCCGATCTCCGCGCCCAGGCCGAATTCGCCGCCGTCGGCGAACTGCGTGCTGGCATTGTGCATGACGATGGCGCTGTCGACCTCGGCCAGGAAGCGCCGCGCGGTGGCCTCGTTGCCGGTGATGATCGATTCGGTATGCTGGCTGCCGAAGGTCGCGATGTGGCGGATGGCGCCGTCGACGCCATCGACCGTGGCGACCGAGATCACCGGCGCCAGGTACTCGGTGCGCCAGTCCTTCTCGGTGGCGGGCGTGGCCTTGGGATCTCGCTTCTGGACGTCGGCATCGCCGCGCACTTCGCAGCCCAGCTCATGCAGCTTGGCCAGCACCGGCATCAGGTGCGTATCGAGCGCCGCCCGGTCGACCAGAAGCGTCTCGGCGGCGCCGCAGACGCTGACCCGGCGCATCTTGGCGTTGGCCACGACGTCGCGCGCCATGGCGACGTCGGCATCGCGGTCGACATAGACGTGGCAGATGCCGTCGTAATGGCGCAGCACCGGCACGCGGCTTTCCTCGGTGACGCGGTCGATCAGCGAGCGCCCGCCGCGCGGCACGATCAGGTCGAGCCAGCCGGTGGCGCGCAGCATCGCGCCGACGGCGGCGCGGTCGGTGGTGGGCACGAGCTGCACGCAATCCTCGGGCAGGCCTGCGCCCCTGAGCGCCCGGCGCAGCAGCTCGACGATGGCGCGCGAGGAATGGAAGCTGTCGGAGCCGCCGCGCAGCACCACGACGTTGCCCGACTTGATGCAGAGCGCGCCGGCGTCGGCGGTGACGTTGGGCCTGGCCTCGTAGATCACGCCGATGATGCCGATCGGCACGCGCACGCGGCTGATGACGAGCCCGTTGGGGCGGGTCTTGGTCTCGATCTCGGCGCCGACCGGATCGGGCAGGGCGACGATGTCGTCGAGGCCCTTGGCCATGCCTTCGATGCGGGCGTCGTTCAGCAGCAGCCGGTCCTGCAAGGCGGCGGTCATGCCCGCGGTCTTGGCGGCCTCGATGTCCTTGGCATTGGCGGCCAGGATCGCTGGTCTTTCGGCGCGGATCAGGCGCGCGGCCTCGGACAACGCGCGGTTCTTGGCTTCGGTCGAAGCGTTGCGCAGCGCCACGGCGGCGTCGCGGGCGCGCCGGCCCAGCTCGGCCACGATGGCGGCGGCATCCTCGGCGGGCTTGGTCAAAGCGTTCATCGGCCGTTCCAGTATAGCCCTATTCGACCACGAGGTCGTCGCGGTGAACCATCTCGTCCCGGCCGCGGAAGCCCAGCAGGCGCTCGATCTCGGCACTCTTGCGGCCGGCGATGCGGCGGGCATCCTCGGCGGCATAGGCCACCAGCCCGCGCGCCAGCACGCGGCCCAGACGGTCCTTCACGTCGACCACGTCGCCGCGGCGGAACTCGCCGTCGACACTGGTGACGCCCGCGGGCAGCAGGCTCTTGCCGGCCGAGAGCGCGCGCACGGCGCCGTCATCGACGGTGAGGGCGCCTGCGGTCTTGAGCGAGCCCCTGATCCACTTCTTGCGCGCCGACAAGGGGGAAGCCTCGGGCAGAAACCAGCTGCAGCGCGCCTTGCCGTCGATCAGCGCGCCCAGCGCGCCCACGGCCCGGCCGTCGGCAATCGCCATGCGGCAGCCTGCGGCCATGGCGATGCGGCCGGCGATCAGCTTGGTCACCATGCCGCCGTTGCTGAGCTCGGAGGCGGCGCTGCCGCCCATCGCCTCGATGGCGGGCGTGATCTCGCGGATCTCGGGAATGAAGACGGCCGAGGCGTCGCTGCGCGGATCGCCGGTGTAGAGGCCGTCGATGTCCGACAGCAGCACCAGCGTGTCGGCCGAGATCATCTCGGCGACGCGAGCGCTCAGGCGATCGTTGTCGCCGAAGCGGATCTCGTCGGTCGCCACCGTGTCGTTCTCGTTGATCACCGGCACGGCCTTCATGCCGAGCAAGGTGCCCATGGTCTGGCGGGCATTGAGATAGCGCCGGCGTTCCTCGGAATCGTCGAGGGTGAGCAGCACCTGGGCGACGGTGATGCCGTGCCGCGCCAGCGCCTCCTGGTAGGCATGGGCGAGCTGGATCTGGCCGGTGGCGGCGGCGGCCTGGCTTTCCTCGAGCTTAAGCGGGCCGGGCGGCAGCTTGAACTGCGTGCGGCCCAGGCGAATCGCGCCGGACGAGACCAGCACGATCTCGCAGCCGCCCTTGTGCAGCCGGGCGACGCTGTCGGTCAGACTCAAAAGCCAGTCGCGCCGGACCTCGCCCCGCGTCTCGTCGACCAGGATGGAGGAGCCGATCTTGATGACGAGGCGACGGGCTTCCTCCAGGGGTGTCACGCGGCTTCCTTTGCGGTGTCGCGCTGCTTCTCCACGAGCTTCATCAGCTCATGCAGCAGAGGCTGCACGCCGTGGCCCGAGACGCCGGAGATCACGTGCACCGCCTTGCGGCTCACCTTGGCCAGCAGCGCGCGCTTGGCCTCGATGTCTTCGGCCGTCATGGCGTCGGTCTTGTTCAGCGCCACGACCTCCTTCTTGCGCACGAGATTGCCGCCATAGGCTTTCAGCTCGGCCCGCACCGTGCGGTAGGCATCGACCACGTCGTCCTGCGTGCCGTCGACCAGGTGCAGCAGGGCGCGGCAGCGCTCGACGTGACCCAGGAAGCGCGTGCCGAGGCCGGCGCCTTCGCTGGCGCCCTCGATCAGGCCGGGAATGTCGGCCATGACGAACTCGCGGTCGCCCACCTTCACTACGCCGAGGCCAGGCGTCAGCGTCGTGAACGGATAGCCCGCAATCTTGGGCCGGGCGTTCGAGGTGGCGGCAAGGAACGTCGACTTCCCGGCATTGGGCAGGCCGACCAGGCCGACATCGGCGATCAGCTTCAGCCTGAGCCAGATCCACATTTCCTCGCCCGGCCAGCCCTTGTCGGCGCGGCGCGGCGCACGGTTGGTCGAGCTCTTGTAGTGCAGGTTGCCGTAGCCGCCGTCGCCGCCCTTGAGCAGCACGATGCGCTGGCCGATCTCGGTCAGGTCGGCCAGCAGGGTCTCGTTGTCCTCGGCGAACACCTGGGTGCCGCGCGGCAGGCGGAGCGTGATGTCCTTGCCCGCCCCGCCGGTGCGCTGGCTGCCCATGCCATGATGGCCGGTCTCGGCCTTGAAGTGCTGGGCGTAGCGGTAGTCGATCAGCGTGTTCAGGCCATCGACGCATTCCAGGATGACGTCGCCGCCGCGGCCGCCGTCGCCGCCGTCGGGACCGCCGAACTCGATGAACTTCTCACGGCGAAAGCCTGCGCAGCCCGCGCCGCCGTTGCCGGAGCGGACGTAGATCTTGGCCTGGTCGAGGAACTTCATGGCGGTGGGTCCAAAAAAGAAAAGGGGGAACGGCGAGCCGGTCCCCCTCGAAATCCGATCGGTCGGGAACGGCTATTCGGCGGCCATCTTGACCTGAGCCGGCGCCGGCGGGAGCACGTTCACCTCGACCTTGCCGCCCGAGCGCTTGCGGAACGACACGATACCGTCGGCGGTGGCGAACAGGGTGTGGTCGCGGCCGACACCGACATTCTCGCCGGCGTTCATCTTGGTGCCGCGCTGGCGGACCAGGATGTTGCCCGAGAGGACCTTCTGGCCGCCGAAGCGCTTCACGCCCAGCCGCTGGCCGTCGGAATCGCGGCCGTTGCGCGAGGAGCCGCCTGCTTTTTTATGTGCCATGACTAACTCTCCGGTCGCTCTGTTAGGCGACGATCTGTTCGATCTTGACCACCGTCAGGTCCTGACGATGGCCGTTCTTGCGCCGCGAGTTCTGGCGGCGG
>DATGZZ010000415.1:0-4901 GCA_035296945.1 Reyranella sp. | reverse complement strand
CCGCGGCTGGGCGCATATCGGCGTCATCGATTCACTGGTCGAGGCCGGCATCCAGCCCGACATCGTGTGCGGCGCCTCGATGGGCGCCTTGGTCGGAGCCGCCCATGTCGCGGGCCGGCTGCCCGAGCTCAGGCAATGGGCAGGCACGGCGACCTGGCGCACCATCGCGCGACTCACCGATCTGCGCCTGACCGGCGGCGGGCTCATCAGTGGCCGGCAGGTGATGTCGTTCCTGCAGGGCATGGGCATCGGTCAGCCGATCGAGAGCTACGCCACGCACTACGCCGCCGTCGCCACCGACATGGCGACGGGCCGCGAGATCTGGCTGCAGTCGGGGCCGATCCACGAGGCGGTGCGCGCCTCGATCGCGATCCCCGGTATCTTCAGCCCGGCCCGGCTCGACGACAGATGGCTGCTCGACGGCGGCCTTTCCAATCCGATTCCCGTCTCGGTCTGCCGCGCGCTGGGCGCCGATGTGATCATCGCCGTCAACCTCAACGGCGAGCTCGTGGGGCGTCGCTTCACCGAGCCGGAGCCGCCCGTCGAGACGAGGCCATCGCGCTTCTCGGGCGAGGTCGTGCGCCGCATGCTGGGCCAATGGCCGCTGCCGGCGGCGCTGCGGCGCCAGTCCGCTGAGGTCGACGCAGCATCGTTGCCGCGCGAGGCGGCGCCGGGCTATTTCGATGTTCTCGCCACTGCCATCAACATCATGCAGGACCACATCACCCGCGCGCGGCTGGCGGGCGAGCCGCCGCACGTGTTGCTGGTGCCGCGTCTGCGCAGCATCGGCCTGATGGAGTTCAACCGCGCCGAGGAGGCGATCGCCGAAGGCCGCGCCTGCGTCGAGCAGGCATTGCCGACTCTGCGGCGATATTTGTGACGGTGCACGCTGCGACGCCGACGTCGCCAGCGAAAGCGAATGTGGGAAATACCACCGACGCGAACGGGGAAGACGCGCATCACGGTCTTGGGGGGCAGCTTGATCGACAACCAGGCGGCCAGCGTCCACAATGGTACGATCATGAATCGATCAGCCCGGAATATCCTGGCCGGGGGCTTCCTGCTGCTGACGCTGCCGGCCGCCCATGCCGAGGCGGCTCTGGAGCGCGCGCAATTCGAGGCAGTGCTGATGACGGCGCGCGACTATGCCGACGACCGCTCGCTGATCTTCTATTGCTTGCGCGGCTCGACCGAGACGGTGCCTTTCCTCTATGCCGGCCTTCAGGCCGATCTCGAGCAGGCGGTGCAGAAGCTGAAGTCGGCCGGCGCCAGCGCACGCCAGAGCGCCGAGATGGTGCAGATGGTGCTGAGCACCGTGCGGACCTATCCGCGCGACGCCAAGGACGACGCGCTCGACCGGCGCTGTATCTCCAAGGACGTCGAACGCAGCCGCGCCGAAGTGAAGGGGGTGAGCGTCCCCCTGTTCCTGCGTCCACCCTTCGACAAGATGGCGAGGTAGGGTTTCGGACAACCCAAGCCGGGCCGCAGCAACATGCAAATCAGCTTTGCACGGGATGCGCGGGAAGCCCGTCTGGGTGCATGCTACGAAGCCGGCAGAGACACAAAAGGCCTTACGGCCCGACCGCAGGTTTTGCGGCCGGGCCTATTTTTTGTGCAATACCTTTTTTGGCGGTCTTACTGCTGCGGATTGGCGGCCGGACGCGCCGGAGCCGCCGGCGGCGTAGCGGGCGTAGCCGGCGGATTCATGGTGCGTTCCTGCGCCGGCAGCTGCGCCTGGTCGGTGCGTTCGTTGGGCGAGCCCGCAAAGAACATCAGGCCGGCTGCCAAGGCGATCGCCACCAGGATGCCCACCACCAAAGTCACGCCCTTGCCGCTGTTGTCTTCGTAGTAGCGGTCGTAATTGCGAGGGTCGCGCTCGGGATTGGGCGGATTTGGGATGTAGTCACTCATCAGGGTCACTCCTTTCTCTCCGGAAGCGCATGCGGGATGAACGCCAGCCGCCGGGAGGTGTTCCACAATGAATTTGTCGGTTTCTTTCAATTACCTAGTGTCTTGAGGGCCCTGAGGCAGGCGACCCCTACAGGTCGTGCCATGCCCTTGAGCTGGCGCTCGCCGAGCTCCTCGACCTCGGCCACCGCCTCGGCGGCGGCCGCCAGCCGGCCGCTCACCAGCACCTCGCCGTCCGCCGCCTCGGCGCAGAGCCGGGCCGCCAAGTTGATGACGGCACCGATCGCCGTGTAGTCGAAGCGGTCCTCGAAGCCGATGCGGCCCAGCGTGGCGTAGCCCTGGGCCATGCCGATGCCAAAGCCCAGCCGATGGCCGCGCTTGCGCCAAGTCTCGCCGAGTCTCGCCACCGCATCGCGCATCTCGATGGCGAGCTTGGCCGCACGCTCGGGCGCGTCGGGGCAAGGCAGCGGATCGTTGAAGAACACCATCATGCCGTCGCCGGTGAAGCGGTCGAGCGTGCCCTCGTAGGTGCGGATCAGCGGGCCCAGCGCGCCGTGATACTCGGCCAGCAGCTGCATGATGTCCTCGGGCTCCGAGGTCTCGGAGAAGGCGGTGAAGCCGCGCAGGTCGCAGAACAGCGCCACGATCTCACGCCGATGGTTGCCCAGGATGTTCTCGTCGCCGGCCGAGACGATGGCCTGGGCAAGCTGCGGCGCCAGGAAACGGCGCAGCCGGCCGACGCGCTCGAGCTCGCCGACCTGAGCGGCCACTTTGGCCTCGAGGCCCTTGTTCAGCGCCTGCACCTCGTCGTGCAGCGCCTTGATGCGCAGCATGGCGCGGACGCGGGCGACCAGCGCGCCGTGCTCGATCGGTTTGGTGAGATAGTCGTCGCCACCCGCATCGAGGCCGGCGACGACGTCCTTCGGCGTGGCCTTGGCCGTGACCAGGATCACCGGGATGAAGGGAAGCGTGGCGTCGGCCTTCATGCGGCGGACGACTTCGAGCCCGTCGATCTTGGGCATCATGATGTCGAGCAGCACCAGGTCGGGCAGGTCGTCGCGCACGCGAGCCAGCGCCTGCTCGCCGTCTTCGGCCACCACCACCTCGTAGCCCAGCGAGGAGAGCCGCATGCGCAGGATCTCGACATTGTCGGCGACATCGTCGACGACCAGGATGCGCGCGGGGTCACGCATCTTTGCTGGGAGCGCGCCACTGCGTGGCGCTCATCGTCTTCCGGACCGCGGGCCTCCAGGCCCGCTCATGATCATGATGCGGGCCTGGAGGCCCGCGGTCCGCATGAGAAGATTGGCACGTCACCCAATCACCTCGCGCACCTTGGCCAGCATCTGGCGCGGGCTGTATGGCTTGGCGATATAACCGTCGCACCCCGCCGCGCGCGCCTTTTGCTCGTCGCCGGAGAGCGCATAGGACGTCACGGCGATGATCGGAATGCTGTTCAGCGCCGGATCGGCCTTGATGCGTCGCGTCGCCTCGTAGCCGTCCATCACCGGCATCTGGATGTCCATCAGGATCAGGTCGGGCTTGTGCTCGACGGCCTTGGCCACGCCCTCGGCCCCGTCATGCGCCTCGACCATCTCGTAACCCGCCATGCCGAGAAGGTCGCGCAGGATCTGGCGATTGTCCTCGGTGTCCTCGATGACAAGTATCTTCTTGCTCATTGCGCGGCTTCCTTCACAGGGGCGGCGTGGATCGGAACGATGACCTTGAAGGTCGAGCCCTTGCCCACCTCGGACTCGACAGTGATGCGGCCGCCGTGCAGCTCGACGATGCGGCGGGAGATCGAAAGGCCGAGCCCGGTGCCGCCCTTCTTGCGCGTGCTGGTGTTGTCGACCTGCTGGAACTCCTCGAAGATCTTGGCTTGGTCCTCGGGCGCGATGCCGAAGCCGCTATCGACCACCGACAGCTCGAAGCGTTCGCCGGCCTGACGCGCCCGCACCTCGACCGAGCCCTGATCGGTGAACTTGATGGCATTGCCCACCAGGTTCAGCAGCACCTGGGTCAGCCGCCGGGCATCGCCGCTGCCGGTCGGCAGGCCGGCCGGCACATCGGAGCCCAGCGTCAGGCCCTTGCCCTTGGCCAGCGACTCGGTGGCCGACAGCACGGTCGCCACCATGTCGGTGACGCTGTACTCCTCGATCGCCAGCACGAGCTGGCCGGCCTCGATCTTGGAGAGGTCGAGCACGTCGTTGATCAGGCCCAGCAGGTGACGGCCGTTGTTCTGCACGCGCTCCAGCACGCCCTGGGCCTTCTCGGAAACGTCGCCGTAGAGCCCATCAGCCATCATCTCGGTGTAGCCGATGATGGCGTTGAGCGGCGTCCGCAGCTCGTGGCTCATGTTGGCCAGGAACTGTGACTTGTGCTGGCTGGCGATCTCGAGCTGGCGGCTCTTCTCCTGGATCTCGGTGAACAACCGGACGTTCTCGATGGCGATCACGGCCTGGGCCGCGAAAGCCTCCAGGAGCTCGGTCTGGCGCGGGGTGAAGGGGCCTGCCTCGATCTTGCGCAAACCGATGCTGCCGATCGCGGTGTCCTCGCGCAACATTGGCGCCACCAGGGCGGCGCGGAAGCCGTGCTCCTTGGCGAGGGCTCGCGCCGTGGCGAACGCGACCGGATCGAGATTGTCGATATCGGGATAATGGCCGGTCTCGCCGTCCAGAATGGCGCGTCCCACGCCGGTTGCCCGATCGAGCGGGCGGCGGATGCCGACGGACGACGCCAGGACGCCGTCATGGGCGGTGATCACGAATTCATTGCCTTCGCGCAGGGTGATGGACGCATCGACCGCGCCGCAGAAGCGCCGCGCGGCCGCGGCCACGGCGTCGAGCACGGGCTGCACGTTGGTGGGCGACTGCGAGATGACTTGCAGGATCTCGGCGCTGGCCGTTTGCTGCTCCAGCGCTTCGCGCAGTTCGGTGAACAGCCGCACGTTCTGGATGGCGATCACGGCCTGGGCGGCGAAAGCCTCCAGGATC
>DATGZZ010000414.1:0-5335 GCA_035296945.1 Reyranella sp. | reverse complement strand
CAGCTCCTTCATGGCGTAGGCGGCATCCTTGGGATCGAGCACGTAGTGGCCGCCGATCGGCACCAGGGCGAGGTCGGGCTTGTAGTACTCGCCGATGAACTTCATGTCGCCGAACAAGCCGGTGTCGCCCATGTGGTAGATCTTGAAGCCGTTCTCGAGCTCGATGATCCAGCCGGCCGGCTCGCCGGCGGCGTAGCTGGTGTCCTTGCCGGTCGCCGGATCCTTCAGGATCATCTCCGACGAATGCTCGGCGCGGACCATGGTGATCTTGACGCCGGGGAAAGGCTCGATCGTGCCGCCCTTGCTCATGCGCGGCACCAGCTTGGCCGGCATCAGGCCCAAGGTCAGGAGAGTCTGGTTGAGGCCGGCCGGGGCCCACATCGGCACGTCGTTGGTCTTGGCGATCTCCATGGCGTCGCCGAGATGGTCGCCGTGGCCGTGCGTCACCAGGATCAGGTCGACCTTGCCAAGCTTGCTGAGGTCCTTGAACTCCTCGGGCAGCTTGGTGGCGCCTTTGATCCAGGGATCGATCATGATCACCTTGCCGCCCGGCGTGGTGAGCTTGAAGCCGGCTTGGCTGAACCACTGCAGCTCGGCCTTGCCCTGCGCGTGTGCGCTGCCGGCGAGTGCCAGCAGTCCGGCGATGACGAACGAGAAGACCCGACCCAGCATGCGCACCCCCATTGTTGATTGCGCCAAGCCTAACACGGTTCTTCAGGGCGGAAGTTGTCGCTTTTCCGTGAGCGCCTAATCGCCCACGATGCAGCGCAACATAGAAGGGGAGTTGGCCCGCCGATGAGCATCAAGGGCAAAGCCTACATTGCCGGCATCTACGAGCATCCGACGCGGCTGGCGACGGACATCTCGCTGGCGCAAATCCACGCCCAGGTGGCCAAGGGCGCGCTGGACGATGCCGGCCTCACCAAGGACGACGTCGACGGCTATTTCTGCGCCGGCGACGCGCCCGGCCTGGGGCCGATGTCCATGGTCGAGTACATGGGGCTGAGGCCGCGCCACGTCGATTCGACCGACACCGGCGGCTCGTCCTATCTGCTGCATGTCGCCCATGCCGCCGAGGCGATCGCGATGGGCAAGTGCAAGGTGGCGCTGATCACCCTGGCCGGCCGGCCGCGCGCCGACGGCATGGCCACCGGCACCGTGCCGCGCAGCCGCGGCGGCACGCCGACGCCGGACGAGCCCTTCGAGTTCCCGTACGGGCCGACGGTGGTGAACATGTACGCCATGTGCGCCACGCGCCACATGTACGAATTCGGCACGACCGCCGAGCAGCTTGCCTGGATCAAGGTCGCGGCGTCGCACCACGCGCAATACAACGAGCATGCTCTGCTGCGCGACGTGGTCACCGTCGAGCAAGTGGTGAACTCGCCGATGATCTCCGACCCGCTGCATCGCCTCGACTGCTGCGTCATCACCGACGGCGGCGGCGCCATCGTCGTGGTGGCGCCCGAGATCGCGGCCAAGCTCAAGCGGCCCAAGGTCAAGCTTTTGGGCGCCGGCGAGTTCGTGAAGACCCAGATGGGCGGCAAGGTCGACCTGACCTACTCGGGCGCGCGCTTCAGCGGTGCGACGGCCTTCGCCGAGGCGGGCGTCAAGCCATCCGACATGAAGTACGTGTCGATCTACGACAGCTTCACCATCACCGTGCTGATACAGCTCGAGGATCTGGGCTTCGCCGAGAAGGGCAAGGGCGGCAAGCTGGTGGCCGACGGCAACCTGATCGCGGGAACCGGCAGGCTGCCGTTCAACACCGACGGCGGTGGGCTGTGCAGCAACCATCCCGGCAACCGCGGCGGGCTCACCAAGGTGCTGGAAGCCGTGCGCCAGTTGCGCGGCGAGGCGCATCCCAAGGTGCAGGTGAAGAACTGCGATCTCGCGCTCGCACACGGCACCGGCGGCTCGCTCGGGCTGCGCCACGGCAGCGCCACCGTCATTCTGGAGAGGGAGTAGACCATGGCCGACACCAAAGAGCGCAAGCTGCCGGCGCCGGCCGTCAGTGCCGAGACCCAGGCCTACTGGGACGCCGCGGCCAAAGGCAAGCTTCTGGTGCGCAAGTGCACGAGCTGCGGGCAGGCGCATCACTATCCGCGCACCATCTGTCCGTTCTGCTCCAGCGACAAGACCGAATGGATCGAGGCCTCGGGCAAGGGCACGATCTATTCCTACAGCGTCATGCGCCGCGCGCCGGTGCCCTACGCCATGGCCTATGTCACGCTCGCCGAGGGCCCGCGCATGGTGACCAACATCGTCGACTGCGACCTCGACAAGCTGAAATGCGAGCAGGCGGTGAAGCTGGTCTTCAAGCCGACCGACGGCGGCCCGCCGCTGCCGATGTTCACGCCGGCCTGACGCAGTGCGCGCGCCGCGCCTGACGGTCGTGTTGCTGGGCATCGCCCTGGCGGCGGGGCCGGTCGCGGCGAACGCGGCACCTCTCGATACGACCGGCGCGTCGCAGTGCCGGACGCGCGGCTTTGCGACCGACCGCGATCCCAAGGGAACCAACGTCCGGAGCGCGCCTCGCGCCGACGCGCCGATCATCGGCCACCTGGCGCCGCTGACCCGCATCTCGCCCGACACCGTTACCGGTGTCGAATTCGACATCGTCGGTTCAAGGGACGGCTGGCTGCTGATCCAGAAGGGCGATCCCGCCATGGATTTCAGGCTCGATCCCGCCAACGTCGCGGACGGTCGCGGCTGGGTGTCGGGAAGGCTGGTCAGCGTCACGCTGGGGAGACGGTATTTGCGCGCCGCGCCGCGGGGCGATGGGGCGGTGGTCCTCGACCTCTTCGGGCCGAATTGGGGACCCGACAGCGTCCACGTGTCGGCGATCCACGCCTGCCGCGACAAGTACGTCGAGGTGACCGCCACGCCGCCCGGCGGCAAGCCCGTGCGCGGCTGGTCGTGGTCGCCCTGCGCCAGTCAGCTGACGACGTGCGACTCCGCCGGCGCACCCGAACCCGAGTGATCGGCGCGCCGCGCCTGGCTCAGGCCGGGGCCAACGACCTTGCGAGCGCGACCAACGCGGCCTCAAGCCCAGCGCGGTCGCGCGCCAGGGCAAAAATGTAACGATCGGGACGCAGGATCGCTGCTCTTGCAGCGTGCCGTTCCAGCCAGTCGAGGCCGACACCCTGAAGCAGCACGGCATCCGCGTGCAATCCTTCGAGTAGCGCTGCATCGCCCACGACGGCGAAGCGCTGGCCGAGCGCCTCGTCCATGAGCCGCCCGTCGCCGAGGCGTGGCTGCGGGAAGATCGTACCGACCGGCGCCGGCGCATCGAAGCGCCAACCCGAGCCGAGTTGCGGCTGCGGAAAGTCGAACATTTCTGCGCCGGCTTCGAAGCGTCGGTCGCGGGCGGCAGCGGCTCTGCGATCGGTCTCCTGCAGCACCGCACCCAGGCGCACGGCGAGGTCGATAAAGGTGCGTACATGCGGCAACCGCTCGCTTTCGTAGGTATCGAGCAGCGAGTCGGCTGTGCCGCCCTTGACGATCGCGACGAGCTTCCAGGCGAGGTTGGCGGCGTCGCGCATGCCCGCGCACAGGCCCTGGCCAAGGAAAGGCGGCGTCTGGTGGCAGGAATCACCCGCCAGCAGCAGGCGGCCTTTGCGCCAGCCTTCCTGGATCACCGAATGGAAGGTGTAGATGGCGGCGCGTTCCAGCCGCGCATCGTCGGGGCCGAGCCAGCGCGCCATCATCGGCCAGAAGACGTCAGGATCGGTCAGGCGCGCCGGATCGTCGCCTGGCATGAGCATGATCTCCCAGCGCCGGCGATCGCCGCCGACATTCACGATGGTCATCGGCCGCGCCGGATCGCAGAGCTGGACGGTGTAGTCGGGCAGCGCTTTTACGCGTGGGCTGTCGGGGTCGCATAAAAGGTCAACGACCAGCCAGGGCTGATGCAGGCCGAGATCGAGGTGTTTGCTGCCGATGGCCTGCCGCACCAGCGAACGGGCGCCGTCGCAGCCGACGACGTAACGTGCGTCGAGGTCGTCGACCGAGGCGACCTCGTGGCCGAGATGCAGGCGCACATTGGCGAAACGCTTCAGGCCCTCGCGGAGCACGCCTTCGAGGACGGGCTGATGGAAGTACCAGTTGCCGGCCCAGCCGTGCGGCCCCGGCCCATCGATGCCGCGACGGACCATCAGGGTGCGGCCCTCGCCGTTGACGAAGTGCATACCCCGCGATGAGGACCGAACGACGGCGGCGATCTTCTCGGCGAGGCCCGCATTCTGGAAGATGCGCATGACCTCGCCGTCGAAATGCACGGCGCGCGGCAGCGGGTGAATCTCGTGCTCGCGGTCGTAGATGTCGACCGCGAGCCCGGCCTGGCCCAGCAGGTTCGCTAAAAGCGCGCCGACCGGGCCGCAGCCGACAATGGCAACGTCAGAGGTCGCCCTCTCCGCCCGCGTCATCGCGGGGGGAGAGGGAGGGGACCCGCGCGAAGCGCGGGGAGGGTGAGGTGGGCTTCTTCGATCACGGGCAAATGGTTGGTGTTGTAGCAGGCACCCACCTCACCCTCCCATCGCTGTCGCGATGGGCCCCCCCTCTCCCCCGCTGCGCGGCGGAGAGGGGGCTTGAACGAAGACGCGCGACTAGGAATGCAGCGCCTCCCAGACGCGCTCGGGTGTGGCCGGCATATTAATATGCTTGCCGCCCAGCGCATCGGAGATTGCGTTCATCACCGAGGGCAGGGATCCCGCGCAGCCCGCCTCGCCGCAGCCCTTGGCACCCAGCACGTTGGTCCTGGCCGGCACCGAATGATAGTCCATGCGGAAGGACGGCGTGTCCGACGCGCGCGGCAGGGCATAGTCGGTGAAGCTGCCGGTCAGGAACTGGCCGTCCTCGCTGTAGACCGTGCGCTCGAACAGCGCCTGGCCGATGCCCTGCACCACGCCGCCATGGCTCTGGCCTTCGACCAGCAGCGGATTGATGACCGTGCCGAAGTCGTTGACCATGGTGTACTTCACCACTTCGACCCAGCCGGTCTCGGGATCGATCTCGACCTCGGCGACATGCGCGCCGTTGGGGAAGGCCGACGGCGCCGCGTCGTGGACGTGGCTGACATCGAGCGTGTCGGGCACGCCCTCGGGCAGCTTCATGCCGCCGCGCAGCCGCTCGGCCAGCTCCATGATGCCGATGCCACGGTCGGTGCCCACGATGGTGAAGCGACCGAGCTGGAATTCGATGTCGGTGGCCGAGGCTTCGAGCGCCACGCCCGCGATCTGCTTGCCCTTGTCGATCACCTTGTCCGACGCTTCGACGATCGCAGCGCCACTCGCCATGATCGACTTCGAGCCGCCGGTGCCGCCGCCCGCGATTA
>DATGZZ010000413.1:0-5852 GCA_035296945.1 Reyranella sp. | reverse complement strand
GAGCACGTTGCAGCCGCCCGAGGCGATGGCCACGACATGGCAGTCGGGACCGAGCGCCAGCGCCTCGAGATCGATCTCGGGGTCTTCCCAGATCTGCGTATAGACCAGGCCGCGGAACAGCCGCTCGAACATACGCTCGAGAAGGCCCTCTCGGGAAAATGCTCGATGGCGGCGAACCGCTTGTTTCAGGCGGACACGGCTCTCGCCTTGCGGATCAGCCACTCAAGCACTCCGAAACGCCTCAATCCGCTACATATAGCCCACCGTCCATTCCAGTTTGATGACGGTCGTCGATATGTTGATCGGCGGGCTTGGCACCGTTGACCGTTTTCGGGCGTCGGCGACGGTTGCCGGCGATCAGGCCGCGATAGATCGCGAGATACTCCTCGGCCATGCGGCGCGCCGTGAAGCGCTCCTCGAAGCGGGCGCGTATGCGCGGACGCGACAACTGCGCGAGCTCGTTCCTGATGGCGGCCACCGCGGCGGCTTCGCTGTCGACGATCAGGCCGGTCACGCCATGCTCGACAACCTCGGGCACCGAGCCGCTGCGGAAGGCGATCACCGGCGTGCCGCAGGCCATCGCCTCGATCATCACCAGGCCGAACGGCTCGGGCCAGTCGATGGGCATGAGCAGTGCCATCGCGCCGCCCAGGAACGCCGATTTCTGCGCATCGTCGATCTCGCCGATATATTCGATGCCCGGCAGGTCGAGCATCGGCCGGATATCCCGCTCGAAATAGTCGCGGTCGACGCGGTCGACCTTGGCGGCGATCTTGAGCGGCAGTCCGGCTTCAACGGCAATGCGAATCGCCCGATCGACCGACTTCTCCGGTGCAATGCGACCGAGGAAGGCGAGGTATCCGGGCTTTGCATGGCCCGGCGCCAGCAGGTCAGCGGGCAGGCCGTGATAGATCGTCTTCATCCAGCGCGCCTGCGGCACCGGCTTGCGCTGCATGTCGGAGATCGAGATGACCGGCACGGAACCAAAGGCGTTGAAAACCGTCTGATGCTCGGGCAGGTCGAGGCGGCCATGCATCGTCGTGATGAACGGCGTTGCCTGCCGCGAGAACACCGAAAACGGCAGGTAATCCAGATGGAAGTGCAGGACGTCGAACCTGGCAGCGAGCCGGCGCACACGCTCGAGCATGGCGATGTGCAGCGCCATCGGGTCGCGCACCGTGTCGTCGAGACGCAGCGCGCGCGGCCACATCGCTTCGAGCTTGGCCGACGTGCGGGAATTGCCGCTGGCGAACAGCGTGACATCGTGGCCGAGGGCCACGAGCTCCTCGGTGAGCCAGGAAACGACGCGCTCGGTGCCTCCGTACAGTTCCGGTGGGATCGCCTCGGTCAACGGTGCAATTTGCGCGATTCGCATGAAAGCCGCCTCCTTGTGAACGCCGTGGCCGGACACGAACAAACCCCGGCATGGGCCGGGGTTCGGCACGTGTGAACGTAGCCGGTGTTGACCGCGAAATGTGGTCGGCGGGCGGCAACCCTTTTTTTGTCACAGCGCGTCCGGCAAATCTTCTGTAACGACAAGAGACCCCAAACAATCGCGAAGAGCGGAATGGATCGCCTCAGCTCCTATGCCAAGCGGCCGGTTGCCTTCTTGCTGCGCTACGTGCGTCGGCGAGCGCTGTCGCATGCCGCCATCCTCGCGGCCGTGATCGGCGCCGTCGCCTGCTCGGTGAGCTCGCAGTACGGCGTGAAGTTCCTGGTCGACGTGCTGTCGGGCAGTGCAGCCGAAAGCGCCATCTGGCTCGCCTTCGCTTTGCTGGTGTCGTTGATCGCCGCCGACAATCTTTTGTGGCGCCTGGCCGGTTGGATCACCAGCTATGCCTTCGTCGGCGTCACCGGCGACCTGCGCGGCGAGCTCTTCCGGCATCTCACGGGACACGCGCCGAACTATTTCTCCCAGCGATTGGCGGGGACGCTGACGGGCCGCATCACGGCGACGTCGAATGCCGCATTCGCGGTGGAGAATCTTTTCGTCTGGAACGTGCTGCCGCCTTGTCTGGCGACGCTGTGCGCCATCGGCTTTCTCGCCATCGTCAGCGTGCCCATGGCGGCAGCCCTCACGGCGATCGCGGCCCTCGTCATGCTGTTGCTGTTCAAGCTGGCGGCACGCGGCGCGCCCCTGCATCACGGTTTCGCCAATCGCGCAGCCAAGGTCGAGGGCGAGCTGGCCGACGTCATCGGCAACATGCCGCTGGTGCGCACCTTCGGCGCCATCCATCGCGAACACAGCCGGTTCGACCGCACGGTCGGGCGGGAGCTGACCGCGCGCCGCCGCAGCCTGCAGTACCTGGAGCGGCTGCGTTTGCTGCATGCCGTGCTGACCATCGTGCTGACCGTGGCGGTGCTCGCCTGGGCGATCGTGCTGTGGCAGCGCGGCCAGGCAAGCGCGGGCGACGTCGTGCTGGTCTGCACGCTGGGCTTCACCGTGCTGCATGCCACGCGAGACCTCGCCGTCGCACTGGTCGACGTCACCCAGCACATGGCGCGCCTGGCCGAGGCGATCGGCACCCTGCTGCAGGAGCACGAGCTGCGCGAGCATCCCAAGGCGGTGCCGCTGGCGCGGCGGCGCGAGGGTACGTCGCAGGCGGCATTCGAGAACGTGGCCTTCAGCTACCCCGGCGGCCGCCAGGTGTTCGAGGGCTTCACGCTCGACATCGCCGCCGGCCGCCGCACCGGCCTGGTCGGCCCCTCGGGCAGCGGCAAGTCGACCGCGCTGGCCCTCCTGCAGCGTTTCCACGACCTCGATCGCGGGCGCATCCTGATCGACGGCCAGGACATCGCCCACATCACCCAGGAGAGCCTGCGCCGCGCCATCTCCTTCGTGCCGCAGGACATTTCGCTGCTGCACCGCTCGATCCTGGAGAACATCCGCTACGGCCGGCCCGAGGCCTCCGACCGCGAGGTCAAGTCGGCGGCCGAGGCGGCACGCTGCGATTTCATCGAGACGCTGCCCAACGGCTATTCGACCATCGTCGGCGACCGCGGCACGCGACTGTCGGGCGGCCAGCGTCAGCGCATTGCCGTCGCCCGCGCGCTCCTGAAAGATTCGCCGATCGTGCTGCTCGACGAGGCGACGTCGTCGCTCGACAGCGAGGCCGAGGAGATGATCCGCCAGGCGCTCGACCGGCTGATGCAGGGCCGCACCGTGATCGCCATCGCCCACCGGCTGTCGACCTTGCGCAGCTTCGACCGCATCGTCTTCCTCGAGCACGGCCGCGTGCTGCAGGACGGCCCGCCCGACGAGCTGATGCGCCGCCGCGGGCCCTATCGCGCCCTGGTCGAGAGCGAGGTGGCGCGCCTGCGCCAGGCCGCTTGAAGTCGCCCGCCTGACATCCGCCCCCTTGACGGGATGACCGGTTAGGTGGACCGTGCGGCCATGGCCGCCCAAGCGTTCGCCCTTTTCGACTCGCCGATCGGCAGCTGTGGCATCGCCTGGAATGCCAAGGGCATCGCCGGCTTTCATCTGCCGCTGGCGACGGCTCAGGCCACGCGCGCACGCCTGCAGCAGCGCTGGGCGGGAGCCGTCGAGAGCCCACCGCCCGCCGGCGTGCAGCGCGTCATCGATCGCGTGCTGGCGCTCTTGAGCGGCGAGGCCATCGACCTCAGCGACATCCCGGTCGATCTCGCCGACGCGCCCGAGTTCCATCGCAAGGTCTACGAGGTCGCGCGCACCATCCCGCCTGGCCGCACCATGACCTACGGCGAGATCGCCAAGCGTCTCGGCGTGCCGCACGAATCGCGCGAGGTCGGCCAGGCATTGGGGCGCAATCCCATCGCCATCATCGTGCCCTGCCATCGCGTGCTGGGCGCCGACGGCAAGATGGGCGGGTTCTCGGCCTCGGGCGGCGTCGCCACCAAGCGGCGTATCCTGCAGATCGAGGGTGCCGCCGCCCTTTCGGCGGGCCCGCTGTTCGAACAGCGATGACGGGCTTCGGCTTCGATCCCAGGAGCGCCGTCGCCCATCTGCGCAGGGCCGACCCGGCGCTGGCCGAGGTGATCGGCGCGGTCGGACCATTTGCCATGCAGCTAAAAGCCTCGCGCAGCTTGTTCGGCGCGCTGGCCGAGGCGATCGTCTATCAGCAGCTTTCCAACAAGGCCGCGGCCACCATCTACGGCCGCATCGAAGCGCTCTATCCCCGCGCCAGGCTCGGTTTCACGCCGGCCCACATCCAGCGCACAGCGGATGAGAAGCTGCGCGGCGTCGGCCTGTCGCGCGCCAAGGTGCTCGCGCTACGCGATCTTGCCGAAAAGGTCGCAACGCGCCGGCTGCCGACGCTCGACGAGGCGCATCGGCTCGACGATGCCCAGCTGATCGAACGTCTGGTCGAGGTGCGCGGCATCGGCCGCTGGAGCGCAGAGATGTTCCTGATGTTCCGCCTGGGCCGGCCCGACGTGCTGCCGGTCGACGACTACAGCCTGCGCAAGGCCTATGCGACAGCGTTTCGCAAGCGCACGCTGCCCGCGCCCGAGGCGCTGGCCAAGGCCGGCGAAAGGTGGCGGCCCTACCGCACGGTGGCGAGCTGGTACCTGTGGCAAACGCTGAGCAAGTGAAGCCCGTTCACGCATGCCACTGGAGTGACACGGTCGCCGTGACATAATCGGCGCATGGCCCTGCCCTTCTCCAACACCGTCGACCGTACCCTCGAACGCCTGCGCAACGCTTTCGTCGAAACCGCCCGCGGGGCGCGCGAAGTCGTGGGCGCGCCGCTGCGGCCCGATCTGCCCGAGGACGACATCCCGCGGCTGAAGAGCCGCATCGACGCCTGCCTGGAAGGCAAGGGCGGCGAGACGGCGCGGCGCGGGCGCGCGGCCGAGCTGGGACAGGCCTATCTGTCGCTGACGCCGGCCGGTCGCAAGAAATTCCTGCTGACGCTCGCGCACGACTACGGCCTGCCGCGCGAGGCGGCGGTGGCGGCGGTCGAACGCTGGCGCGCCTCCAAGGAGCCGCCCCGCGCCCTTGTCCGCGCGCTCGAGCCGCCGGCGGTGCATCTGCTGCGCGAGTTCGTGGGCGTGCCGCAGGGCGTGAAGTTCGTCGTCGACCTGCGCGCCGAGCTCTTGGCCCTGGGCAAGAGCGACGCCGCCGCCCGAACGCTGAGCGAGGACCTGCGGCCGCTGCTCAGCGCCTGGTTCGATGTCGGCTTCCTCGACCTGGTGCGCATCGACTGGAAGGCCTCGGCGGCGCTTCTGGAGAAGCTGGTCGACTACGAAGCGGTGCACGCCATCCGCTCGTGGCGCGACCTCAAGAACCGGCTGGATTCGGACCGCCGCTGCTTTGCCTTCTTCCATCCGCGCATGCCCGACGAGCCGCTGATCTTCGTCGAGGTGGCGCTGGTCGACGGCATGGCGGGCAACGTCCAGCGCCTGCTCGACGCGCGGGCCGAGACGAGCGATCCCAAGCACGCCGACACGGCGATCTTCTATTCGATCTCCAACTGCCAGCAGGGCCTGGCCGGCATCAGCTTCGGCAACTTCCTGATCAAGCGCGTGGCCGAGCAGCTCGCGCGCGATCTGCCCAACATCAAGGACTTCGCCACTCTCTCGCCGATCCCCGGCCTGCGCCAACACGTCGATGGCCGCCTGAAGAACGAGGGCGACGGCGCGCTGACCCATAGCGAGATCGCCTCGCTCGTGCCGGTGACCAACCAAGCCGCCGGCGCCGCCGCCGTGCGCCAGCTTCTGGACCGGCCGAGCTGGTGGGAGGTGCCCGCGATCAACAAGGCGCTGCGGCCGATCCTGTCGCGGCTGGCGGCGCGCTATCTCACCACGACCGACGAGAAGGGCCGCGCGCTCGACCGCGTGGCGCATTTCCATCTCGGCAACGGGGCCGTCGTCGA
>DATGZZ010000412.1:0-2518 GCA_035296945.1 Reyranella sp. | reverse complement strand
AGGTGATGCGCATCCTCAAGGAGCCCGAGGTGCTGGACCGGCTCAAGGGCCTGGCCTTCGTCCCGGCGAAGGAATCACGCCAGGAGTTCGAGGCCTACATCGCGCTCGAGAACGTCAAGTGGAAGAAGATCGTCCAGGATGCCGGCGTGAAGATCGAGTGACCGGAGCATGGACCTCAAGGTCCGCGCTCCGCTAAAACTCCAGCAGATTGTCCTTCAGATACTTGTGCGCGTACGCCTTGCGCGTCAGGCCGCGGCGCTGCAGCTCGGGCACCAGGCCGTCGCAGACTTCGATCACGTAGCGCCGGTCGAAGTAGCTGTTGAAGATCAGGAAGCCGTCGCCGCCCACCTCTTCCATGATGTCCTGCATCATGCCGGCGACATGGTCGGCGGTGCCGGTGAAGTCGACGCCGCCCTTGCGCGCGTAGCTCTGCAGGATCGAGCGCGGCGTCTTGCCGATCCATTTGGCCAGCGCCGACTGATGCCCGTTGGTGGTGAGGTCGCTGGGCAGCGGCTGGTCGAGATCGTATTTGGCGAAGTCGATGCCGGTCAGCCGCGACATGCCCGACAGGTGCAGGTCGAGATGCTTCTCGGCTTCGACCTGCTCCAGGCGCTGGCGCTCGCGCGCGCCCTCCATGCTGACGTCGATGATCGGATGGGCGAGGAACAGCACCTTTATGTCGTCGGGATTGCGCCCGTACTCGGCGGCCTGCTGGCGCACGCGGTCGCGATAGGCCTTCATGCTGCCGACGCTGCCGCCGCCCTCGGTGATGATGGTATCGGCCCAGCGCGAGGCAAACTGCTGGCCGCGCGGCGAGCCGCCGGCCTGGCAGATCGGCACGCGGCCCTGCGGCGAGCGCGGCGCGTTCAAGGGCCCGCGACAGCGGAAATATTTTCCCTCGTGGTTGATGGGATGGACCTTGGCTCCGTCGGCGAACATCGGCTTTTGGCGGTCGAGCACGACGGCGTCGGGCTCCCACGCTTCCCACAGCCGGGTGACGACGTCGGCGAACTCGTCGGCGACGTCGTAGCGCTCGTCGTGCGGCCGGTGCTTGTCGTACCCGTAGTTCTGGGCCGCACCGTCGTTGCTGCCGGTGACGCAGTTCCAGCCGATGCGGCCTTCGGTGACGTGGTCGAGCGAGTTGACCAGCCGCGCCAGCAGGTACGGCGGATACTCCGACACCGACAGCGTCGGCACGAGCCCGAGATGCTTGGTCGCCTGCGCGAGATAGGGCACCAACACCGCCGGATCGAGCTTGGGCGCGCTCGCGGCGTATTGCAGGTAGGTGTCGTGCGAGCCCTTGTAGGTGTAGGGCACGTTCGAGGAATCCTCGATGATGATGTAGTCGAAGCAGGCGCGCTCCATGCCGCGGGCCAGATCGACGAACAGGTCGGGCATCATCCAGCGCTCGATGTCGCTGCCCGGCCAGTCGCCGCGCCAGCTCTTGGGCCCGTAGCCCTGGCTCAGGAACCAGGCGAGATGGAACGGTCTTTTCATTCCGCGCCTGCGGCCGCGAGCTGGCGTTCCGGCAATCCGGCGATCTCGGCGATCAGCTTCTTGGTCAGCGCCCGGCCGAACGACTCATGGGTTTCGGCAACGACGGTGAAGGCCCCGAAGCCGCCGATGACGTTGTCCTGGAAGTATTTCTCAAGGCCGCCCGGCGGATTCGTATGCTCGGGCCGGAACGATTCCGAAAGCGGCGTGAGGATGACCAGGCCGTTGATGGTGATGCCCTTTGCCAGGGCGTCGTCGCGCGCCGCTGTCACCGGCCGGCCGGAATTGTTGGTGCCATCGCCCGAGACGTCGATGACGCGTCGCTCCGCCTTGAAGGGCGCGCGCTCGAGCTGGATCACGGCGAAGTCGATGGCGTGGCTGATCGCGGTGCTGCCGGAGAACGACCGCGGCAGCTCGACCAGCTTGCCGCCGAAGCTGCGCGCCGATTCAGCGTCGGCGATCACCGTCCAGTCGATCACGACATTCTGCTGGCCAGCTGTCGCCCATTCGAGGAAGCATACGGCGATGCGCCGGTTCGGCCCGGACGTGATGGCCCGCACCACCTCGGGATGGGTGATGGCGGCCGCCGCGCCCTCGCGCTGCAACTTGAACTTGGGTTCGGTCACGCTGCGCGAGACGTCGGCCGCCAGCACCAGGAGCAGATCGACGGGATCGGCCGCCCGCACTGCAGGCGGAGAAAGGATCAACGCCAGGCTCAGCAGTGCCGCCACCACTCTCATCGCGTGCCTCACCTGTCGATCCTATCCCGCCCAGACCGAAGCCTAAGGCAATGATATCCCGAATGCAGCAAGTCCGTTTGCATAGGCGATCGCTTTCTGCTGGTCCGCGCCAAGCGACGACAGCGCCTGCAAATTCTCCTCGGGCGCGGGCCAGGTCGTCTTGTCCAGGACATCGTCGGCCACGTGCGGACGGAAGAACGGATGGTCCGTGCCAAACATGATCTTGGCGGGATCGGCGAAGGCCGTCAGCGCGGCCAGCGCCGGCCCGTGATAGGCGATCGAAT
>DATGZZ010000411.1:0-3839 GCA_035296945.1 Reyranella sp. | reverse complement strand
TATGATCTACCGGATCTTCGGCTCCGAGCTCTCGCCCTATTCGGTGAAGGTTCGCTCGTACTTCCGTTTCAAAGGCCTGCCGCACGACTGGATCCCGCGCTCGCCGGCGGTCCAGGCCGAGTTCCAGAAATACGCCAAGCTTCCGCTGGTGCCGCTGGTCGTGACGCCCGATGGCGAAGGCATCCAGGACTCCACCCCCATCATCGAACGCTTCGAGGCCGAAAAGCCATCGCTGGCGCCCGAGGATCCCGCGCTCGCCTTCATCTCGGCGCTGCTCGAGGAGTATGGCGATGAGTGGGGCAACAAGTGGATGTTCCACTACCGCTGGCGCTACCAGCCCGACGTCTGGTCGACCGCCGAACGCATCGCCCGGCAGATGATGGACGGGCAGGGCACGCTCGCCGTGGCCCAGGCCCGAGCCGCCGTCGTCGAGCGCATGACCGCGCGGCTCGGCTTCGTCGGCTCCAATCCGACGACCGAGCCCACGATCGAGGGTTCGTTCAAGGGGGCCCTTGCCCTCCTCGAGGTGCATCTGCAGGCGCGGCCGTACATGCTGGGCAGCCGACCGGCCATGGCCGACTTCGGCCTGTGGGGCCAGCTTTATGAACTGGCGACCGATCCCACGCCGGGTGCCGTCATGCGCGCCTCCGCGCCGAAGGTGATGGCCTGGGTGCAGCGCATGCTGACGCCGAAGAATGAGGGGCCGTTCGAGGCTTGGCCGGCATTGGCGCCGACGCTGATGCCGCTCCTGAAGGAACAGGTCGCGGGCCTGTTCCTGCCATGGTCGACGGCAAATGCGGCTGCCATTGCGGCCGGGCAGAAGAGCTTCGAGATGACGCTGCGCGGCGCGACCTGGTCGCAGGAGCCGCAGAAGTACCACGCGCGCTCGTTGGCTGAGATCCGCCGCAAGTATGCAGCGGCCAAAGGCGCGCCTGGCCTGGACGCCATCCTGCGCGAGAGCGGCTGCCTGTCCTACCTGTCGTCTTGAGTCTTTGCTGGGAGCGCGCCACTCCGTGGCGCATCTTTGTCGATCACACGGTCCATGAGCGCCACGGAGTGGCGCGCTCCCAGCAATGAGTCAGCGCAAGGCCGTAACGATCAGCGTCACTCCCGACAGACCCAGCAGCACCAGCACGAGCTGGCGGAAGATCGCGTCATTGACTCGACCGTAGAGCATCAGGCCGAGCCGCGCCCCGACCAGGCTGGTCGGCACGGTGATGATCGCCCAGACCAGGAAGGTTCGGTCGAGCAGCCCGGCGACGGCGGCGGCGAGCAGGGCAGTGGCGAGCACGGCCATGTTGAAGGGTTGGTTGACGCCGCGCTGCTCGTTCTTGTTCCAGCCGCGCAGCTGCACCCAGATCGTGGGCACCGGGCCGCTGAGGCTGGCCATGCCGCCCATCACGCCGCCGGCGAAGCCAGCCGCGGCATCGGCGGCGCGGCCGCCGCCGCTCACGGTCGGCGGATGGCGCACCAGGCCCATCCAGGCGCTGTAGAAAATCAGCAGGATGCCGACGCCGAGCTTCAGTGGCTGCACGCGCACTTGTTCGAGCAGGGCCGTTCCCAGCGGCACGCCCAAAAGGCCGGCGACGAGGAAGGGCCACAGCCGCGGCCAGCGCACACCGCTCCAGATGCTGCGCAGCGCCTGGAGATGGCCGGCGACGGAGCATATCGCCACCAGGGGCGCCGCGGTCACCGGCGACATGACCTGCAGCCAAAAGCCCAGCGCCATCAGCGCATAGCCGGTGCCGGTGAGGCCGTTGACGAAACCCGCCACCAGGGCGCCAACGACAACGATGGCGATGTCGCCGGCCGGCGGGAAGGGCACGTCGTCAGGCCCCGCTCGTCAGGCGCCCGTGAAGGCCTGGATGCCGGTCATGGCGCGGCCGAGGATCAGCGCGTGGACGTCGTGCGTGCCCTCGTAGGTGTTCACCGCCTCGAGGTTCATGACGTGGCGGATCACGTGATACTCGTCCGACACGCCGTTGCCGCCGTGCATGTCGCGGGCGACGCGGGCGATGTCGAGCGCCTTGCCGCAGTTGTTGCGCTTGATCAGGGAGATCATCTCCGGCTGGGCGTGACCTTCGTCCTTGAGGCGGCCGACGCGCAGGCAGGCCTGCAGGCCGATCGCGATCTCGGTCTGCATGTCGGCGAGCTTCTTCTGGATCAGCTGATTGGCGGCGAGCGGCCGGCCGAACTGCTTGCGATCGAGCGTGTAGTTGCGCGCCTGCTTCCAGCAGAACTCCGCGGCACCCAGCGCGCCCCAGGCGATGCCGTAACGCGCGTTGTTGAGGCAGCCGAACGGCCCGCCCAGGCCCGACACGTTGGGCATCATGTTCTCGACCGGCACGAACACCTCGTCGAGCATGATGGCGCCGGTCACGGAAGCGCGAAGCGAGAACTTGCCTTCGATCTTGGGCGTCTCGATGCCCTTCCAGGCGCGCTCCAGGATGAAGCCGCGGATGGCGCCGCCGTCGAGCTTGGCCCAGATCACCAGCACGTCGGCGATCGGCGAGTTGGTGATCCACATCTTGGAGCCCGAGAGCTTGTAGCCGCCGGGCACCGTCACGGCGCGCGTCTTCATGCCGCCGGGATCAGAGCCGTGGTCCGGCTCGGTGAGGCCGAAGCAGCCGACCCACTCGCCGGTGGCGAGCTTGGGCAGGTACTTCATGCGCTGCTCCTCGCTGCCGTAGGCATAGATCGGATGCATGACCAGCGAGGACTGCACGCTCATCGCCGAGCGGTAGCCCGAATCGACACGCTCGACCTCACGCGCCACCAGGCCGTAGGTCGTGTAGTTGGCGGCAGCGCAGCCGTATTTCTCGGGCAGGGTCGAGCCCAGCAGGCCAAGAGCGCCGAACTCGTCCATGATCTCGCGATCGAACCTCTCGTGGCGATTGGCCTCCAGCACGCGCGGCATCAGCTTGTCCTGGCAGTAGTCGCGGGCCGCATCGCGGATCGCGACCTCTTCCTCGGTGAGCTGGTCGTCGAGGAAGAACGGGTCCTCCCAGTCGAACGGCTTGGCATCGGCGCTGATGCCCTTGGCGGCGCTTTTCATCGGTGTGGCGGCGGTGGCCATATGTGCTCCTGGCGTTGTCCGCGGGGTTTATCAGGCGGTGCCGGCTGCGCCAACCGTCCGTCCAGTAAGCGCCCTGAAAATCTCGAGGCTGAGCCTGCCGAAGGCCTCGGAGGCGCGCAATTCCACGGTCCGCGGCCGCGGCAGGTCAACCTTGAGATCTGCCGCGATGCGGCCGGGGCGCGGCGACATGACCACCACGCGGTCGGACAGGAAGACTGCCTCGGGGATGGAATGAGTGACGAACAGCACGGTCTTGCGCGCCTCGAGGGCAAGGTCGCGCTCGCCCCAGATGCGCAAGAGCTCGAGCGCCATGTCGTCCCGGGTCATGGCGTCGAGGGCGCCGAAGGGCTCGTCCATCAGGAGAAGGGGAGGGTCGAGCAGCAGGGCGCGGCACAGCGCGGCGCGCTGCTGCATGCCGCCCGACAGCTCGCGCGGCAGCTTTTCGCCGAAGCCGCTCAAACCTGCCATGTCGAGGAGCTGCTCGGCGCGGCCGCGCAAGGCGCCGGCGTCCTGGCCGGCAAGCTCGGCCGGCAGCAGCACGTTCTGCAGGATCGAGCGCCATTTCAGCAGGACCGGCGCCTGGAACACCATGCCGATGTCGGGAATCGGCTCGCGCACGGCGCGGCCGGCGACCGTCACCGTGCCGACGGTGGCCGGCCTCAGGCCCGCCACGATGCGCAGCAGCGTGGACTTGCCGCAGCCGCTCGGTCCCACCAGCGAGACGAACTCGCCGGCGCCGACGGACAGCGAGATGCCGGCGAGC